>NZ_NOLI01000043.1:0-51148 GCF_002245975.1 Nostoc sp. 'Peltigera membranacea cyanobiont' 213
GCCAATTCCCAATCGCCAATCGCCAATTCCCAGTCCCCATCCTCAAGGCGTTCTCACTGCCCCAGAATAAATTAAACCCCGTTGCAGATCCAGCGTTATAATCGCTCCATCTCGAATCACCTGCGTTGCCTGTTTCACGCCAACAATCACTGGCACACCAAGACGTAAGCCAATTACTGCCGCGTGACTTGTGAGACTTTCCTCTTCCGTAATAATCCCGGCAGCTTTCCGAATAGCCTCAACAAAATCAGCACTAGTGCGCGGTGCAACTAATATGTCTCCAGGATTAAAGTTACTAACATCCATGCCAGTATTAGCCACCCGTGCGCGACCACTCACTAAACCTTGTCCTAGTCCAATTCCGTGACCTAGTACCGCCGTCACCACCTCAACCTTAATCAAATCTGTGGAGCCGGAAATTCCCTGGAGTGTTCCAGCAGTCATCACTACTAAATCTCCCTCAGACAATAATTTCAACTCCTGAGCCACGTTGATTGCAGCTTGAAATGTCTGACCAGTGGAAGGCAATCCTAGCACCAATAGCGGTTTTACTCCCCAGACCATTTGTAGCTGCCGCGCTACGTTCACATGGGGAGTCACGGCCAAAATCGGTGTATTGGGACGGAATTTAGAGACATTGCGAGCAGTTGCCCCTGTTTGGGTTAGAGTCATGATTGCAGCTGCACCTAGTTGTTCAGCAATTTGACCTACCGCTTGACTAATCGCATTGGGAATGGAGCGCCGAGCATCTCTCACAGAACGCAAGTTTAAGTGCTGGGCTTCTTCCTGCTCCATCCGCTCGGCAATCCGCGCCATTGTCGCTACTGCTTCTACAGGGAAGCTACCCACAGCAGTTTCATTGGAGAGCATCACCGCATCTGTGCCATCCAAAATCGCATTTGCCACATCCGACACTTCGGCGCGAGTGGGGCGAGGATTGCTCACCATGCTGTCTAACATCTGGGTGGCGGTGATGATGGGAATCCCCAAACGATTTGCCGTAGCAATTAGCCGCTTTTGAAGTACCGGAACATCTTCTGCTGGCAGTTCCACACCTAAGTCGCCTCTGGCAACCATCACGCCATCACATAAAGCCAAAACTGCTTCCATTTGTTCAATGGCTTCATGTTTTTCAATTTTGGCAATCACCGGCACTTGCTTGCCTGTACTGGAAATTAGTTCTTTAATTTCGATCATGTCCTGCGGATTGCGGACAAAGGAAAGTGCCACCCAATCTACACCTTGATCTAGACCAAACATCAGATCCTCTCGGTCTTTGTCGGTCATTGCCTTAATTGACAAGTAAACGCCGGGAAAGTTTACACCTTTGTTGTTAGAAAGTTTACCAGGTACGGTGATGCGACAATGCAAATCACCTTTGTCTCGGTTAATCTCCTCTACAACCATTTCTACTCGTCCATCATCAAGGAGGATTTTTGCACCAACCGGGACTTCTTCGGCTAAATAATCATAAGTGACGCAGCTAATTTCCTGTGTCCCTACTACTGGGCGATTTGTCAAGGTAAAGCGATCGCCTTTTGCCAAAACTATTGACCCGTTGTCAAACTTCCCCAAGCGAATTTTTGGGCCCTGCAAGTCTTGGAGAATAGCCACTGGCTGATTTAGTTCAAAGGCGGTTTGCCGAATTAAGCGAATACTACGCTGATGGTCGGCATGAGTTCCGTGGGAGAAGTTTAGCCGCAGCGTCGTGGCTCCCGCTTCAATAATCGCCTTAAGCATTTCAGGACTGCTAGTAGCGGGGCCAATAGTAGCGACAATTTTTGTCCGGCGCAGAGAATCTCTTAATTGCATAGGGGCTGAAGTTAGGGAGCTATCTGGGAAGTCATCGTAACTTAAGTGGCATCTCCTTTTCCGTTACTGCTATATCAATAGATATAAGCAGTTAGAGAGGTTTTATGGGAGAGTGAGGGCTGTGGGATAGACTAGATATAGTACATCAATCTTGTATCTATCCTCCCAACGAAAGAGTTTATCCCATCAACTTTTTGCCAATTGTCATACCCCACTTATCAGTAAAGATTAGTTCTTGTCTGGAATCATAGCGTTATTCATCTACTGATATGCAAAGCTGTGGATAAATATTGCTATACAGAACTTTACAAAAATTTATTCTTCCCTAATATTTATCGTATATTCGTAATGTTTGATTAAGAAGAAGTCAATGTTAGAAACGATCGCATCGGAGGCACAAAAGCCACTGACAATCCCGCCCAAGGAATTTTTAGCGCCTCCTGGTGATTTTAATCCCACGCTACTGCTGTTTTTGGTTGCTGTAGCAATGCTGGTGTTATCTCACTTTGGTTACTGGCTTTGGGAATGGCCGCATTGGCTGTGCTTTAGCGTTAATACTCTTGCCTTGCATTGTGCTGGGACGGTAATTCACGACGCTTGTCACCAATCAGCCCATCGCAACCGGGTAGTGAATGCGATGTTAGGGCATGGCAGTGCATTGATGCTAGCTTTTGCTTTTCCAGTATTTACAAGGGTACATTTACAGCATCATGGCCATGTCAACCATCCCAAAGACGATCCAGATCATTATGTCTCCACGGGTGGCCCGCTATGGCTGATTGCAGTGCGATTTTTGTACCATGAGGTGTTTTTCTTTCAACGGCGACTGTGGCGAAAATATGAGCTACTAGAATGGTTCATTAGCCGCTTGATTGTTGGTGTAATTGTTTATATCTCAGTGCAGTACAACTTTTTAGGGTACATTCTGAATTTTTGGTTTATACCCGCTTTTGTGGTGGGGATAGCACTAGGGTTATTTTTTGACTATTTGCCCCATCGTCCTTTTGCGGAGCGCGATCGCTGGAAAAACGCTCGTGTCTACCCGAACCCAGTCCTCAATATCCTGATTATGGGACAAAATTACCACTTAATTCACCATTTGTGGCCTTCTATTCCTTGGTATAATTACCAACCTGCATACTATGTGATGAAGCCACTCTTAGATGAAAAAGGATGTTATCAAACTTCAGGATTGTTGCAGAAAAAGGACTTTTTTGAGTTTGTTTATGACATCTTTTTAGGAATTCGGTTGCATCATCAAAAAGAATAGATCGGCAATTATTCCATTTTCTAGCCAAAAATATCAGCTTTTGCTGGCTTATATTCTTGGCTTGTTGTGCTAGTTTTTAAAGTTGGTGTGTGGTTAAAAAAGCTTCAACTTCAGCATTTGTTGGTTGAGAAGCGATCGCACCTGGTTTAATGGTCGTTAGTGCCCCAACAGCACTGGCATAAGTGACGATGCGCTTTGCGGTTTCTGCATCCCGCAAGCTGTGGATGCCATTCTGACTCAGTTGATGGATGAATCCTGCCAAAAAGCTATCCCCTGCACCAGTGGTATCAACTACAGGGATTGAAAAGGAAGGTAATTTGCCTTCGTTCTCACCCAGACAGTAGGTGCAACCGTTTTCCCCATCTGTTACTAATACTCCTTCAATTGAAGCCAAGCGGTAAGTTATGGCTCCGGGATCTGCCGTTTCAAATAGCCATTCGGCTTCTTCTTTGGAGAGTTTGAGGAAATCGACTCGCTTAAATAATTCTGGAATTTTTTGATGAGCAATGTTTGGCTCGTCCCAAAATACAGGTCGCCAGTTGACATCTAGCACAATCTTCAAATCGTAATGTTCTGCTAACTCTAGGGCGCGGTAAATTGCCTGTTCGCTTTCAGGATAGGCTAATTCCAAAGTACCCAAAACCAGAAAATCTGCCTCTTTAAATAGCGAATCTGGCAATCGTTTGGCTTCGAGGCGAGTATCGGCAAATTCTGCGGTGTCATACTGACCAAATCCGGCGAAGGTGCGATCGCCAGTCAGATCCCGTGTAACATAAACTTGCCGTGTTGGTGCTGTGGGGTGGCGTTGTATCCCTGTTGTATCTACACCTACATCTTGTAATAGCTTGACTAGTGCATTTCCTGGTTCATCTTCACCAACAGCTCCGATAAATCCTGCCGATATCCCCAACTTAACTAAAGCACAGGCTACATTAGCTGGTGCCCCTCCTGGGTAGGGAGTCCAAGATTTAACTTCTTCTAGCTTTAACCCTAATTGATCGGCTAAACAATCAAACAAAATTTCACCGAGGCACAAAACACGGGAATTGCTCATTTCATTTTAAATTTTAGATTTCGATTTTGGATTAGGAATTTACAGTATAAAACCTACAACAATTTTTGCTAATCTGTCGCCAGTCCTTCATAGAATTAAATAGCAATTTTTACTACTCCATAACATCTATATGCTTTCAATATCGCCTAAAATATCTAAATGTTTATACTAATTTCTAGCCAAGAATAAGTGTTATATAATACTTGTATATTATTGTGATTTATATTCTTGCCAACTTGAAATCCAAAGAAAATATTGACAATAGTATTACTACTAACACTTGAAACCCCTACCAACAAAAGAATCTTCTAGAATTAGAAAGAGCGATTAAGTACATATACCAAAGGAGCATAGAAATAGTCATGGCTGGTGGCAAGTCTGAGACCCCCGTTAGTCTGTCAGACAGAGAACTGCAAATTATCGACCTAGTGGCCGCTGGCTTAACTAACCAAGAGATTGCAGGAAAACTGGAGATTAGCAAGCGTACAGTTGATAACCATATCAGTAATATTCTGACCAAGACCGAGACAGAAAACCGAGTAGCTCTTGTTCGCTGGGCCTTACAGTGGGGCAAAGTCTGTTTGAATGATGTCAATTGCTGTCTTCTGCCTAACCAGATCGAATAAGCAATTTATTTAGTAAGAACATAATTGCTTTGGTCTGGTGTAATTGCAAGCCAATTTTGAGGTTTACTGATTGTTTCCCTCCTCACGCCTAAGTTTTCAGTGTGAAAACTCTACCAAAAGTTCCGAGTCCTTCACTCAGCCGGAGTTTATGTTAGTGGAGCCAGCTGACCCTCGGACTCGGAAACTATAACAAAGAATTCCTTTTCAAATTCAGCAGAACAGATGTAGGACTGGGGATTGGGGAAGAAGCAAGGGAGGAGGGAGCAAGGGAGAAGAGTTTTCCCTCTGCACCCTGCCTTTTCAATGCCCAATGCCCAAACTCAACAATCATCCACAAAAATTAGCAACAATTCAGTGGTGCAAGCGTTACATTTGAAAGAAATCTATGTTGTCCCATCGGCTTTGGGAGCAGTGTTGCAATGAATACTTCCGCCTCTTCTCAGGGTAGCTCGTCTCCCTTTGAATTTTTCAACTTTGGTTTTACGATACCTGTATCTGAGAAAGTTCCGACTATTGAAGGCCAATTTTCAGACTTTCCGCAACCCACACAAGATGCCGACTTACTTAGGCAGCTATCATTTATTCCAGGGTTGAAAGAAATTCTAACGATCCGGCAGGTTCACGCCTTAGAACATGCGACTGTTTGGGTTCTTAGCGAATCAAACAGTGCCTATCCTACTAAGGGAGAACCTCCTAACGTTCAGCTAGATAACGAACAATTAAGCGGTTTGTCTACTGAGCATGGATTTTACCTTTATGGCGAGGTGAATATTAGTGATTTGCGGCGTGCGGTCACACTTGCTCGACATCGCCTTACTAGTGGGGAATGGGATTTAGCTGTACATCCCCGTTGCGGGACAAATTTATCAGTAGCAATGTTGTTAACAGCCGGACTAGCTATCGGCGTACATCTGTTACTACCATTTCGGCCAATTGAGCAACTTATCGGTTTGGGGTTAGCAGCGACGACAGCAGCCGAACTCGCACCTGATTTAGGTTCTATAGCCCAGCGTTACCTAACAACAGCCATTCCTTTTAACCTAGCAATTGAAAATATTACCCGTACACACGACGTTTGGGGTCGTGAGGCACATTTTGTTAAAGTAGGTTGGCAAGAATGAGGGAACAAGGGGACAAGGGGCAGAGGGGAAAGAGGTAATGTTTTCTCCCAATTCCCAATTCCCAAATAAATAAAATTATGAGAAAACTTTACTTCTTACTTCCCGGTACAGATGGCAAGTTTGCCTGTGGTGGTCTTTGGGCTGAGTTAAAAGCGTTTAAACTGGCTCAGAGTTTCTCTAGTGCTGATGTTGTAACTTACCGCCAACGAGAAAAAGATAAGCTGTTTCTTGATGATTTGCTGAAAGAGAAAGATTTAAATGATGTAATTTTTGTCATCAGTTGGGGATTCCATGTAACTGAACTCGTGGCTAAACTTAAGCAATACAATGTTGTTTACCATGCACATAGTCCAGGTTATCCATTTAGACTACCTCCGAGTATTCCGATTGTTACAGTTAGCCGTTATACAATGGGCTATTGGGGAGAAAAATCACCAAATTCCCTAATTTATTATTTGCCCAATCAAATTTCTAATGAGTTTAAAAATTTAGGTCGAGAACGAGATATTGATGTTTTAGTTCAGGCTCGAAAATCTTCTGAGTATTTAATTAAAGAATTGATCCCAGCGTTACAAAAACGTTGTAAAGTATTGGTTGTTGACTCTTATATAGAAGACTTACCTGGACTATTTAACCGAGCTAAGGTTTACCTCTATGATTCGGCTGAGTACTGGGCACAGCAGGGTGTTAGTGAAGGATTTGGTCTGCAACCAATGGAAGCTCTTGCATCTGGTTGTCAAGTATTTTCTAGTGTCAACGGGGGATTGGCTGATTACTTAGATCCTGGATTTAATTGCTATAAAATTGCTGGATATTCTCAAGAATATGATGTGCAACGGATTCTCAAGGTGATTGATTCTTCAGTAGCTTGGAGTTTGTCTGAAGAGTTTTTTGCTGAATATCGGGCTGAAAATATTATTAAGCGTTTCCAAGTAATTTTGGATGAGTTAAATGAGTTTTTTGATCGCAAAATCCAGCAGCCATCCAATATTAAGAGTTTGACGAGAGTACGTATGGCAAAATTACTTGCTCAGAAAATATATGGGAAGCTGAGGAAGAAATATTTTAACTAATATAAATGAACCGCAGAGGCGCTGAAAAGCCAGTGCGTTGGGCGGGTTCCCCGACTTGTAGCAACTGGCACAACACAGAGAGAAGAGAGGAAATTGAATGAGTCGGCGGTTATTGGTTACTGGGGGTGCGGGGTTTATTGGGGCAAATTTTGTCCATCACTGGTGTCAGCTTTATCCAAAGGATCGGGTGGTGGTGTTGGATGCGCTTACCTACGCGGGAAATCGTCTAAACTTGGCGATGGTTGAGGGAAAAGAGAATTTTCGGTTTGTGCAAGGGGATATTTGCGATCGCACCATCATAGACGAGCTATTATCAACCGAAAATATAGATACTATCGCCCATTTTGCTGCTGAATCTCATGTCGATCGTTCCATTCTTGGCCCGGCGGCTTTTGTGCAAACTAATGTCGTAGGAACTTTCACATTGCTGGAAGCTTTTCGGCAATATTGGGAGGCTAAAGCACAACCATCTGATTATCGTTTTCTGCACGTTTCGACTGATGAAGTCTACGGTAGTTTGGGCGCAGATGATGCTGCTTTTTCTGAAACTACACCCTACGCTCCTAATAGTCCCTATTCAGCCTCGAAAGCTGGTAGTGACCATTTAGTGCGTGCTTATTATCATACTTATAAACTTCCAACTATTATCACAAATTGCTCTAATAATTACGGGCCTTATCAATTTCCTGAAAAGCTAATTCCTCTAATGTGTATCAACACTTTAATAGGTAAACCACTACCTGTTTATGGCGATGGGAAAAATGTGCGGGATTGGCTTTATGTGGGCGATCATTGTCGTGCTTTAGATGTAGTAATCAATCATGGACAACCAGGGGAAATGTACAATATTGGTGGCAACAATGAGGTGGAAAATCTCAACCTGGTGCAGCTTTTGTGTCAGATGATGGATGAATTAGCACCTGATTTACCAGTACATCCAGCAAAGGAATTGATTACTTTTGTCAAGGATAGACAGGGACACGATCGCAGATATGCAATTAATGCAAACAAGATTAAAACTCAACTTGGTTGGACACCTTCAGTAACAATTGCTGAGGGTTTACGTTTAACTGTTGAATGGTATCTCAATCATCGTGATTGGTGGGAACCTCTGTTGTCTGCGGAATATCAAGCTTACTATCGCAAAAATTATTTTTAGACACATTCCGCAATCAATATTCTCACAGATTATGTGATTCACTCTGCGACTGGAGGGATGATTTTCTACGGCGTGAGACAATATCCTATCTGGCTCCCACAATTTCTCTAGATAATGACTATCCTTGAATATAAGGGAATCAGATCGGCGTAAACTGCCAGCAGGTGTAAGATGCTGCAACCAGAACAGATATTACAAGATCGTTATCAAATCCAACGCCAACTCGGTAACAATGGGATTCGTCAAACTTGGCAAGCATTGGATTTACAAGCCTCTGATGGCGAAAATTCAACCGTTGTGGTCAAACTTTTAGCCTTTGGCGGTACTGTACAGTGGGATGATTTAAAACTTTTTGAGAGAGAAGCACAAATTCTTAAACAGCTAAATCATCCCCGCATTCCTCGATATATAGATTATTTTTGTATCGACGATCGCACACTGTGGTTTGCTTTAATACAACAATATATTCCTGGGGAGTCGCTTAAGGAAAAACTTGCTCTTGGCAACAGGTTTACTGAAAAGCGAGCGAGAAAAATCGCTGGTGAGATTTTAAATATTCTCATGTATCTACATGAGTTAAATCCAGGGGTGTTACATAGAGATATTAAACCGAGTAATTTAATCTGGGGCGAAGATAATCGGATTTATTTGGTAGATTTTGGCGCAGTTCAAGATAAAGCGGCGAGGGAAGGCGTTACTTTCACCGTTGTAGGTACTTATGGTTATGCGCCGATGGAACAATTTGGTGGTCGAGCGGTTCCAGCTTCAGACCTCTATGCATTGGGTGCAACTCTGATTCATTTGCTCACTGGGACTTCCCCCTCTGATTTACCCCAGCAGGATTTGCGACTGCAATTTACCGACCGAGTTAATCTCAGTCCTAGTTTTGTCAGTTGGCTACAAAAGTTGGTAGAACCTGCTCCAGAACAACGATTTCCTGATGCCCGCCAAGCGCTGAATGCTCTCAAATCTGGTTTGGCTATCAAATCTACAAACAGGAGTCAGCTTTTACCGCAAAGAGAAATAATTAATAATTCTGGATGCGGGATAAATAATCAGAATGAAACAGTCCCAGAGGAAATTCTCGGTTGGAACTGGGGCGCATTTCTGATGCCTTGGTTGTGGATGTGGCCGAATCAAGTGTGGTGTGGAATATTCTGTTTTGTACCCCAAATTTCGGGGTTAATGTCGATCGCACTTGGTGCGAAAGGCAATGAATGGGCTTGGAAAAGTAGACGGTGGAGCAGTATTGAGCAATTCAAAGCCCATCAAAGAGGCTGGGCGATCGCGGGTATTCTAATTGGAGGGCCTATTAGTATTGTCTTGTGGGTTACTGCGATCGTTATGCTCAAAGCGGCACTATAAGGCAGTCTTTTGGGTAAATATCAAGCGAAGGTTTTTTAGCCAGACAAGTATAAGGGTTCAAGAAATGGTTCAAATTCTTCAAGGAAAAGATATCACCCTAGCCGAACTGATTGATGAATTTGGACTACAACTTGCAGACGACGAAGATTTTTTTTCAGAATGGCGGCATGATTTACCTGAGTTGAGTGATTTAGAAAAGCAATCTCTCAACGAAGTCAAGGCAGAATATTTGCATCTCTCGAAATATCCTATTTTGGAACCTGTAGTCAAAATGGTGGTGCTATCTCCACTATTGCGTCTAGCAGGTTTTTATCAACCGCCTTTTTACATTGCCTCAGAACAAGAGGTAAAAATCTCTTCTGAAGACGAAGGCACGATTATCAGAGGACGTATTGACATCTTGGTTTTGCATCCTCCATTTTGGGTTCTCGTTATTGAGGCAAAACGAGCAGAATATTCATTAGTGCCAGCAATTCCCCAAGCATTAGCTTATATGTTGGCAGATGCAACTCCGGCTAAACCTGTTTTTGGCTTTATCACCAATGGTAATGAATTTAGATTTATTAAGTTGACGAAACAGGGTACACCGAGATATGCATTATCTTACACACTGTCACTAAATCGTGGGGATGACCTACATACTGTTGTCAAAGTGTTAAAACGCCTAGCTCATTTAATTCGTAATTCGTAATTTTGTAGGGTGCGTTATGCCCTTGGCTAACGCACCATCCCAATACTTTCTGTACTTTATGCGTAGGCGTAGCCCGTCGTAGACATCGCTAACACACCCTAAGAAACTGTTATAACCAAGCAACTTATTATTGAATTGTTTAGCTGGAGATAATCAATAATATTTTTAACTGGAAAAATATTATCGTTAGGAATAATTTAATAGTATGTGGCAGCCAGACAATAAAACGCTATTAATGCTTTTCATAATAATAATAGCACCATCTCTTATCGGAGGAGCATTTGCTGGAATAGCTACTCTAATTATCACAAGAAAAACCAATTTTTCTATTGAAGTATTTAGACTATTAATTGGGGCTATAGGAGGGTATGAAGGTCGAGTAATCTGGGAAATTTTTAATCTTAAAAACAAGAATCTAAATGAAATACTTAAAGCAATTATTATTTATCATCATCAAAATTTCAGTGTATTCTTCATTCTGGGTATATTAGGGGTAATAGGTGCAAGTATAGCTATATTTATAATGAGAAAGGTATTTCGCTGGCGTTCATAAATTACTGAATTATAATCCAATACGATTCGGTTAAGCCCAAAAAATAAAAATGTGTAGTTAAGGAACGAAACCCGACTTTTCAGGGGGTTTGTTGAGTTTCGGGTTTGTTGGGTTTTGCAAAGCCTCAACCCAACCTACAAATATTCTTAACTAAACAAAACATATCCCTCTCCGAGTCGGAGAGGGACAGACTTGAACTTTAGTTCAAGGCAGGGAGAGGTTCGTCAAACTAACGTTAAGTTGACTACCCTACCAACTCCATTTCTAAGTACTAACTTGCGATTCAACTACACCCACAGGACAAGAAACATTTGTCCCTCCTAAACCACAATACCCATTAGGATTTTTAGCCAGGTATTGCTGATGGTAAGCTTCTGCATAGTAGAATTCCGGTGCATCCAAGATTTCTGTAGTAATCTTGCCATAACCTGCATCGTTGAGAGGTTGCTGATAAGCTTCCCGCGATGCTTCTGCTAGCTGCTTTTGGCTTTCAGAATATACATAAATTCCCGAACGGTATTGAGTACCAGCATCATTACCCTGGCGCATCCCTTGGGTAGGATTGTGGCTTTCCCAAAAGACTTTGAGCAGTTCGGAATAACTAATCACTTTGGGATCAAACACAACCAACACCACTTCATTGTGACCTGTTCGCCCACTACATACCTCTTCATAAGTAGGGTTGGGTGTGAACCCAGCAGCGTAACCGACTGCGGTAGTGTAAACTCCTTTAAGTTGCCAGAATTTGCGTTCTGCACCCCAAAAACAGCCCAAGCCAAAGATTACTTTCTCTAATCCATCGGGAAAAGGAGCTTTTAAAGGGTTCTTGTTGACATAATGAGCAGCAGGTACTGACATAGACTGTGCCCTTCCTGACAAAGCTTCTTCAGGTGTGGGTATAACTGACTTTTTGCCAAATCCGAATAGTGCCATTGATTTTGACTCTGATATATATCTTTACCTTATTTCCTATTGTAAAGATTCTGGCGATCGCTTGGGGTTTTCTCAGATTCCTGGCTGCACTATCTTAGCCTTGTGGCGCTAGTTCATGCTATTCATCAATTCAAGAGTAAATCCTCGTCAAAAGTGTTCATGGATAAAATACCAAAAATCGATCGTCAAAGGGAGCATCAAGCGAACGAACGTACTTTTCTAGCTTGGCTACGCACTTCTATTGCATTGATTAGCTTTGGCTTTGCGATCGCGCGATTTGGTATATTTCTGCGTCAGTTGAATCTTGCCATTACCCAACAAGAACCTCCGGTAAATCCATTATCCAACTCGGAAAATTTGGGTCTTGCTTTGGTAATTTGTGGAATTTTGACTGTTGCGCTAGCTGCGTGGCGATACAACAAAGTTTTCTGGCAAATTGAACAGGGAGATTATAGACCAAATAGGTTAATGGTTTGGATAATGACTGGAGTAGTAATTATTTTGGGACTTCTCAGTATTCCTTTGCTTTTAAGGCGCGATAAAGTCTTTTTTCGCTCTCCTTCTCCAATTCAACCACAGTCACGAAATTTACAAAGATTAAGCCCAAACTTCAATTTAAAAAAAGGGACGATTACTACTAAATACAAACAAATATATTATAATTTCCCCGACTTCTTAAAGAAGTCGGGGATCTGAGCCTCACTTGGCAGTAGCCTCAGAAATAACTGTTACACAAGCATTTACTAAAGGTAATAACGGCCCTAATTGCTCTTGTCCATTCACTGCTAAATCGCTGTGACACAAATAAACTCTCTCTGATACACGAGAAAGTAAATCTGTCAATATTCTTTGCAGTCGCTGTTCTTCTGCTAATTTCTCATCTTCTGCTGTCCAAGGTTCACCTAATCTGTCTTGCAAGAAAAACGGCGCACCGAATAACGTCGCCGCACCACCTTTGGCCCATAGTGGTGAACCAGCATCCAGCCAAAAATGCCAACGGTGCGATCGCCTACTAGACCGATATTGAAATATAGTTGCTAAGGTGACAGCCTTTCTCGCTCCACCGATGGGACGCACGGGGTAAGGGTTGGCGGTAATCGTACCGCGTCGCAGTAATTGAATAAATTCGATGATAGTTGTGTGTGGCGTTGTCTCAGATGGGGCGATTTGTCGTAATCTGGTGTCAATTTCCCAGTAGTGTTGGGCGGTTTCTAATAATTCGCGCAGTGCTGCTAGTTGTTCGTAGGGGAGATTGCTCCCATTCCACAAAAAACGCTGAATTGCTCTATCTAATAGAGAAATGGGACTGGGAATTAACCGCAGTTCTTGTTGCGATCGCTGCTGTTCTAACCATTCCAATATCTCATTATAGGCTGTAGTAGCCGCATAGCCGATTCTATCCCAGCGCTCGAAGGCGGATACTGGTAGCAAGTTGGGGCGATCGGGATGGGGTACAAAGCAGTAATCTGCAATCAAACCAGCACGTACCGGATCAATATTTGTAGAGACGCGATTCATCGCGTCTGTTGTAGATACCCGATTAATCGCGTCTGTAGAGTTTTCTGGTAATTGTTGTTTCCTACTCAAGACAACCAGCATTTCTGCCACAGCATCCCGGTCTACGAGGCGACCCAAGCCGGGATAAACTAGCGCCAGCATGGTGAGCAATGCGCGAATGACGGGTGAACTAATTAAGGGACGTTGGTCATTGAGCGATTCTACTGGGATGTTTTGCTTAACGAGGATTTCTACTAGAGTATAACGAGCGATCGCATCTAAACCTGGTGCAATAATCGCCACTTCTTCTGCTGCAACTTCTTGCGATTGGATGGCATTAGCAATTACCTCGGCTGTTTGGCGCAATAATTGAGCGCGGGAGGTGGTTTGAATGGAATACACAATCTCAGGTAAACTCACCAATACCATCGGTTCTGTGACTAATTCCACCATCTGTTTAGCTTGCTCTCCCAGCGACTCTGGAGGCGGCCCGGTCAAAAATTCTACCCGACAACGCTTTGCTAACCCTTCTAAATAATTAGGATCTGCTCCCAATCCCAATCGCACTGCACCGTCGGGATTGTAGCTAAACGCGCCAACTGCGCCTCGATCTAATAGCAATTCAAACAAAAGACGCGCTACGCTAGGATAATCGTCAACATCATCCGCCAATACCGCCTGATAGCGTTTAGTTAGGTGCTGTTGGTAGTTGCGATCGCTCAACAAATATTGACTATAGAGTTCGGTAATAATGCCATAAGTAAGTAACCCCCTCTCTAAACACCAGTTACGCCAATCAATGAGTAAAGATGCCAAAAATTCCGGCTCTAAAGTTGTAGTGTTTTCCCCCAGACCCTTTGCCAAAATCTGGGCAATATCTTCACAATGTACACCACTGTAAGCAGCTAATTGCAACAAGTCTAAAATGCGACGCACCAAGCGAGACTCATTCACTCCCGCAACCCGTAAAATTTCTTCGTCTAATTGGGAACGCCAAAGTTTGGTTGCTAATTCTTGTTCGGTTTCTGGACGCAATCTTACTGGAAACTGGGCTTTCAGGTTCAAGGAGTTAATTAGCAACGGCCAAAATAAAATAACTTCATCCTGGAAAAAACCTAGCGGTGTCTTAGCACGCACCGGATATTTTCCCAAGGTAGATGTAACAATTATATCTCCCAATTCTCGGCGATTATCATCGTTGGCAGCTAAGACTAAAACTCCTGGCTCTATTTGTTTAAGATATAAAAATTCGGGTATGCGATCGCCTTTTTTACGTCCCGGCTTTTTAGTATAAAATGATTCATTATGCTGCTTTTCTGGCTGTATCCAACTACAAAATTGCTCTACCAATCGAGCCGTTTTACCACTGCAACTAGTGCCAACAATCCAAACCGAATGAGAAACCACAAACTTTCTCCTTGTAGATTTGCTAGTATACCTCGTGCGTTAACTTAAGGTTAAGAATCACCAAATAATGCTGGATGATTATCTGCAATGAAAAATTCTGTTTTTAGCCAAAAAATCTATTCTTTCTTGCTTGCTGCTTATCGATGGTACTTACAGACTCCTGAACGTTCTTTACATGAAGCTTACGATGCAGCATTAAAGATTAAGGAAATAGAAGATAAGCATTTCAATGGTAATAAAATAGACATTGACTCAGCCACGTACAGTAAGAGCGTGATGGATTATTTTGAGTCAGACCTCAACAAGCTATTAAAAATTGCCAAAATGCGGCTGACAGAGTTTAGAGGAAGCCGTTGGTTTCTAAATGAAGAGAATCAAAAAGCTGCTGAGAAAGCAGGTATAGAGCATCCCAGTCCTTCTTTAGTTTTGGAAAAGCTAAACTTTATCGATCTAGTTATATCTAAATACACAATAAATTCTGAGCAAATAACTTATAACGCTTTAGTAGTTAAACCTCCAAATCTTCCAGTTAATGTGGTATCTGACGAAAAATCGCTGCTTGTAAATGCTCCAGCTTTACCACCAAAAATACCAACTCAAGACTCGGATAAAAAACCAAAACCAAAGAGCAAAGTCGATACAACAGGCGTTTTACCTCGTTCGATTTTAAGTACTATCACTCGTCTGCAAGTTGAATTAGACCCTAATGCTGAAAAAGAAGTAATTCAGAATTTTCGTCAGACTCAAAGAAGAACAATAATATCTATCAGGTTTATTTTACTATTGATTATCGTACCACTTTTGACGCATCAGATAGCAAAAGCTTTCGTAGTAGGGCCATCTGTTGAGCATTTTAGAAGTAGCGAACAAATGCAGATATTCCTCAATTCCGAAATGGAAGAGGAAGCCCTTGAAGAATTAGAAAGATTTGAAGAAAAGCTCAAGTTTGAAAATCTCATTAAAAATGCTCCTCCACTGTCGTCTGAACAGATGGAAACTGAAATGGCAAATAAGGCTGGAGAGCTTGCTGAAGAATTTCGTCACCAAAGCTCGAATGCTATCAAAAATGTTTTTGCAGATATGTTCTCGGTAGGCGCTTTTATCTGGCTTTTGCTTATCAGCAAGTCTTCTATTGCTGTAGTCAAAGATTTCTTTGATAATATCGTCTATGGACTTAGTGATAGTGCTAAGGCATTTATCATTATTTTGTTTACTGATATCTTTGTAGGATTCCACTCTCCTCATGGTTGGGAAGTACTGCTAGAAGGTGTATCGCGCCATTGGGGATTACCAGCAAATCGAGATTTTATTTTCTTATTTATTGCCACCTTCCCGGTGATTTTAGATACCATTTTCAAATATTGGATATTCCGATATTTGAACCGGATATCGCCTTCAGCAGTCGCCACTTACCGGAATATGAATGAATGATGAATAAATGGCGTTTTTGCACCCCCACCAAATTCTCAATTTGGTGGGGGTGCAATTCAGTGGGGGATTGACCCCCACTGATAGCGAAGCGTTAGCGAGTCATCGAGCGTCTTGCATTCTGACCGGAGGCGGAGCGTCTCCAGCTATTTGCTCCTGAATTCTGGCTTCTGAATTCTTCAATTAAAGTTTATGTGAATTTCCTGAAAAAGCTTTGCTTTACAGGTATAAAAATTCTACACTACTTGTGCAGAGTGTCGAATGTTAAATGTTTATCGGAGAAATAAGATCGTGACTATTGCAAATGTCCTCAAAAAGTTATCAATGGCTTCTCCTTTGATATTGGCAACAGTTTTAGTTTCTGCACCATCTGTATACGCGTCTGAAGCGATACAGAGTTTGACGGGTGGAACTAACTTCACATCTGTTAATAATACAAATCAAACAATCGGTTGGTCATTTACTGCTAATGACAACCTCTCAGTTACTGCATTAGGTTTTTACGATCAAACTCCTGGGAATCCTCTATCACAATCCCACTTGGTTGGTTTGTGGACATCGGACGGGAATTTACTAGCCTCAACAACTGTCCAAACTACCAGTCCACTAACTGGAAGCTTTCGTTACGAGGATATTACATCAGTCAATCTTCTTGCTGGAATATCATACGTTATTGGTGCAGCAATAACTAGTCCATTTACTGATATTTATAATATTCCCGGAGTTGTAAATACGGCTCCAGAAATTACTCTCACCGGTAGCGCCAGAAATGGTACATCCCAAGGGTTTAGTTTTCCTTCAACTCTAACAGCCGGTAACGGTAGAATTGGCCCTAATTTCAAATTTGACGTAGTTACCCAAGCTGTTCCCGAACCGACTTCTCTCATCGGTATCTTAGGCTTAGGTGCTTTCGGTATCACCTCTCTTCGCAAACGTAAGCAACTAGTTACAGAATAAACGAACGGACAGTAAATAGAACTTTATGTGTTTCTTTGCCTCTCCCTTGCGCCTGCGCTGGGGGAGGCGCTTAGAACTCTTGGGTGTAGGTAGTTCGATGGAGTCAGGGCTTACTACCAAATTGAGACAACTTAGTTCAAATGTACTCACGCTTGAAAAAAGTGATGGGTTTTTTTAGTCTTTTTTTATAAAGTATATAAAAACATATTAGGTCTACTGTATTTTTGGTTTTTGATTTTTGAATTTGAGTGAAGTGGGATAATCTCAAAAATTTTGAATTTTGATGAAAAAGACACTTGCTGGGTTAGGAAAGCTAAACAAATTTATCGCCATCAGCCTATCGGTGCTTCTGTCGATTTTCTTAGTGCGTATGGAATCTTTGGCGCATCGGGAACTCAGTCCGCCAGAATGTCGCGTGAAAAAGTGGGATATACCAGTATCCTTTACACAAAAGCAAAAAGCACCATTAATCGAGAGACTACCAGTTACTTGTTGTCAGAACGATCGCTCTTGTTTAGATGAAGTAATCTATGGAGAAATATCAGAGAAAAAGGCACTGATGAGTGCGATCGCTCGCAGTCTCCAATACCTGCAAACTGCTAATGCTGCGACTGCTTATCAAAACTATCCTGTGGCTGGGATTACCCGCGATCGCGTCTTCAAAAGCTTGAAAAGATTCCGCGAACTCCTACTCACAACCAATTCTGCAACAGAATTACATCAAGCCATTGAGCGGGAATTTGTTCTTTACCAGTCAATTGGTAAAGACACTAAAGGTTCTGTTTTATTCACCGCCTATTATGAACCACTTTACGCAGCTAGTCGCGTCCCCACACCAGAATATCGTTATCCTGTTTATCGATTACCTCCTGATTTAAACTCCTGGTCTAAACCACATCCTACCCGCTTAGAGTTAGAAGGAGCAGATGGTTTACAAGCTGTAAAAGGTAAATTGCGAGGATTAGAATTGTTTTGGTTGCGCGATCGCCTTGAACCATATTTAGCTCAAATTGAAGGTTCAGCGCGACTTCAGCTTGCCGATGGGACTCAGACAGCGATCGGCTATGCTGGCAATAACGCTTATAATTACAAAAGTCTAGGTCGAGAATTAGCGAATGATGGCAAATTACCGCTTGAAGGGATGACGATGCCAATTATTCTCGATTATTTTCAAAAGCATCCCCAAGAATTAAATATTTATATTCCGCGCGATCGCAGCTTTGTTTTTTTTCAAGAAAATCACGGCGAGCCAGCCCAAGGTTCGATCGACGTACCCCTAACAGCAGAGCGTTCTATCGCTACAGATAAATCTCTCATGCCTCCTGGTGCTTTAGCGTTGATTCGTGCTTCTCTTCCCTTTCCTAATCCTACCGGAAAAATGGAGGAGCGCATCGTTAGCCGCTATGTTCTTGACCAAGATACTGGAGGTGCAATTAAAGGTGCAGGTAGGGTAGATTATTTTTTAGGGACTGGGAAATTAGCAGGCGATCGGGCTGGTGTCACAGTCAGCAATGGACAATTATTTTATTTATTACTCAAGTCCAAGAATTAAGCCCACTCGCATTTTAATACTAAGATTCCCGAATTCTCTAAAAAAATCGGGAATCTTAGCATTTCAGCGAAAATTAAACGCCTGCTGTACAGTAATTACGAATTACGAATTACGCTTCTATTTCCATATCAGAATCGTCATCATCATGATCGTAAGGAATATCGTCAAGGTCGATCATTTCTGAAATTTCTTCTACTTCATTTAGATACTCAGATTCTTGATGTTCGCGCTCGATTAGACGACCAGTTGACTTTAGCCATTCTAAAAGAATAAATTCATTACTTGTACGAATTACAGGCGCTCGTTGGTTACGAGGTTCTTCACGCAAAGGGCTGATAGGCATAAAAAAGGCTCACTTTGAATTATCGGTAACAGTACAAAAACACAAAAATTGTACATTAAGCTTAAAAAGCTTGTTATACAAAACTTTTCGTAACAGACGAAATATGAACTATTGAGTTTTTTATTCTCTTGTCCGTCTACTTACCATTAAAATGTCTTTGCGTCAGTCTTAATCATAAATCTTCAAGCGAACACAATCTTACAAAGCATTTGGTAGCTTGGCAAGAGTTTCGTACATATCAGAGGGCAATGCAGACAATCTGTTCGCTACAGCGACTGCATCAGCTAAGTTGCTAAATTGACACCGGACAATTTCTTGTCCATTTCCTGAAGGGAATCGTTTCCTAGCTTTATTAGATACAGCACAAATAATCGCTAAAGCTTTAGCGAACCCGTCTTTTGTCAATATTGTTTCTTTTGCGAACCCTTCAACAGGAATAAGGCAAACCTCAAACCGATAGCCCGGTCTGGGAGAAACAGCTATGTCGATATAGGGTTTATCTTCTTTTCTGATTCTGCGTAAATATTGGGCTGTCGATTGAGTATCGTGCAAATCAGTCCCAAGGGCATAAGTAAAGAAACAATCTTCTGTGAGGGACTCAGGACGGGTAATTATATCCGTTGGCATAAGTTCAAGTACTATCTGTATGTTGTCTGGATTTGTGACACACTAAACTTGTCTGTTCTTTTTAGCACATTTTTTGAAAGTGAGAGGTATTAGTTTCACGCAAGGTACTACACTACACTTCTGTTCGCTAAAAATTTAAATTTTCGCAATATTTAAAGACTCTCATCTTTAAAAGATAAATTTTGCAATATAAACTGACACAAAACACCTCCAGAACCCAAGTTTGTAGAGATTTAGATTCGGAGAAGCCTCTAGATAGTCAGTTACATGACCGAAAATATTTCTCAACTATCTCATTATAACATAGTTGACGATTGAACTTTTTCAACTATGTATGACCCTATGGATGTTAAGCTACCACAGCAGTAAGGTTGTATTCCATTCTGACTTTTAGATAATTAAAGATACAGAAGATGAATAGTTAGTGCGATCGCAGCATCTTATAAAGTAAGGTGGGGACTGCTTTTGGTTCGCTTAAATCTTTATTTTAGCTTGTAGTCAGTGCCCAACCCCAGATGCTACCACGCAAAAATGCTAAAGACGAACAAGCCGATGGTAGTTGTGAGATTCATCCATTGGCGATGCCAATACTCCTTTGTTCACCTTTTTTGATGGTTAAAAATATTCAACAGACTATCTGGATTTGAATTAGAAAAATTGATAGAATACTTAACTTTATCTTTTAAATATGATGTTTATCCGCATATTTTCTCAGTAATATTTTTTAAAAATTTAGGGTATTATTACAAGCTATTGATATAGATTGCCTAAATAAAACCCCAAGATCCTAAACATAATCTTGGGGCATAACTTTCATGCCCTTGTCAACATTTTTGAGAGACAAGGAAGATGAATACCAAAAACGGTATTCACGCAATTATGGAGCTGGGTTAAAAGTAGTATCTACGTAAGTGTTTACAAGGGTTCGAGCCTGATTTTTAATGGTATCAGGCAGAGGCGCATATCCACGAGCTATAGCTATAGAGTTTGGGTTGGTTGTCACATCTGCTGGTGCTGGAACAGGTGGTACTCCTAAAGCCCAGTTGATGAATCCTTTAATACCAGTTGCTATGCTAGCATTTGCGTATTTATCATAAAATAGCAAGTAGCTTGCGGTAACAATCGGATAAGCAGTTGCGCTGGTTGGATCGGTGACTACGAGTTTAATCCGCCGAGCATTTGTATCTTGGTCAGTCGCACCTACAAAAGCATTGGAAATTGTAGTTGTTGAGATGGCAGTATAAGCAAGTGACTTGTTCTGTAAGACAGCAGCTTGCAGACTATTAGCTAACCGCGTAGCACTATCCACATAACCAATTGCACCAGCAGTAGCTTTAATCTTGGTAGCTACACCTCCACCACCTGAAGCAGATTGGAAAGTAGTTGGCCAAACAACTGTATTAGCTGGTAGTGGATTGGGTATAGTGGCGGAACTAATACTTTTTTCACCAACCCCTCTGTTCCATGCAGCACCAAATGCTGCCTTCAGATGACTGCTTAAAGCAAAAGTTGTACCACTACTATCACTACGATAGATTACAACGATGGGCTTATTTACTGAAATGATTGCGCCACCGTTATCCGCCTTAATTTTGGGATCGTTCCAATTTGTGATTGTGCCGTTAAGAATACCCAGATAAGTAGCTCGTGAAAGCTTAATTCCAGCTGCTGGTACATTTAGACCACTGGGGTTGTAAGATAACGCGATTCCGACACTTATCACAGGTATTTGAATGTATGGAACTGGGTTTTGGGGCGTACCTGCGGGGGTGGGAACATCGTTGGGACTGCCAGTAACTCTTTCTGCGCCTGTTAGGGGAGCGTCAGTAGCTGCAAAAGAAACTGGGGCGTTGATTGTAGCACCAGTCGCAGGTGGTGGGGTTTGAGTCAGAAAAGATGTTACTCCTGTACCACTACCAACCGAAGCATATCTAAATGTGACGCTCGTATTGACTGGGCCATAGGTTCCGTTGGGAAATCCGGCTATGGCTGGGGGTACATTATTGTTTAGGGTTGGAGGATTTCCAACGCCGTAAGCGTTAAACCATGAGCCTTTTGGGGCAAGAGGATAGGTAGTTCCTGTACCAACAAACAAAGTATTTACACTGCTTGCACCTGCACCATTTATGGAGGTTACTCCAGTTGGAGGAGGAGTAGTGGAGGTCTGAGCTAGAGATTTCTCACTAACAGATTGACCTGCTACTAAACCAATTGTTATAGCAAGTACAGAAATTGAACTTGCCAAAGAGGTCAATTGACGATCGCGATAGAAAACCATGTCAAGCTCCTTCAAGTTAATTTTAGGATGTTAAACCCTAATAAATCTAAGTCAATTGTCAAACTGGTAATTATAAATAACCTTCTCTAATCGCAAAGAATTACATTAAAAAGGTTATTTATCAATCAAAAGCTTGCATAAACAATTGAAGAGTGTAGAGAAAGCAAAATATTAGATATCTTGAGTGTATTTAACTATTGGTAATACACCCCATCACATAATTTTTGCTATTGAAATACTCTCCGCTTATAAAGTAAGTTTGTATAAGTAAATATTCAATGCCTTTAGTATAAGGGAGTAGTTAATAGAGATTATGAATTATGCCTCAAGTTCAATTATTAATCTCTTATTTACTCTTAATAAAGTCATGTTTTATTTTACAAATTTACTTCATTCAAGATGGCATTTTGATCCGAATTACGAAAATTATTTTCTTTAATGTATATGCACAGCAGTTTGCGACAAACTACCGCTATGGTACGAAATAAAGAAAATTAGTATTTCATAAATCTTTCAGCATTGCTATAGCTAATAGCTGTTAAATTTTGCCAACAAAATCAACAGTATAGCTTTAAGGTAAAGCTCAAATCATGATTACATTATGGATTGATTAAGAAAAACAATTAGAATAATTTATTGAATCTATAGCTGTTTTGAAAGTAGTTTTCGTATAGTTTTTATTAATTTAACCAGAGGAAAATATGAAAGTTTCACTTATATACTAAGTAGTGTGATTTGATGTCTCTTCGCCCAGTATGTCGTACCCATAATTATTTGCGTAAATAAGCAAGAGGCAAGAGCCAACAGAAAAGAAGGTTCTTTGAATTGTAATAAGTTTTTGAAAAATGAAATATGAGTCTTATCGGATTACTATTTGATTTTTGAACAAAATTAGATATTGTAGGGTGTGTTAGAACGGAGTTCATAACGCACCATGTGTATTACTGAAGGCAAAGCCAATGGGAGCATCCCAATTTGGCAAAAATATACGTAACTGACACAAAAACCCTTTTAAATCCTCTTCCTTTGTGTCCTACCCTGCGGGAAGCCACTCCGCGTCTATGTGTCCTTCTCTAAGGAGACGCTGCGCGTAGCTTGCTTCCCCGCAGGTGTATGCGGTTCGTTTTTTATCCTCCGCATTAAATAAGTATTAATGTTTTGTTAACTTAAATTAATACGAATTTATGTATAGTATAGAACTTTGCTGAACTTTATAATTTAAGGATAAATTAAGTGTTAAATCATGTAAAATCATGATAGCTGTAAAATTTTAGACAACCAACACTCAAGTACACCATAGGAAAATTAGCAAATGTCTAGACAAAGTTCTCACAAGAGAAACTTTTTCAAAGCTTTAACTGGTAGCGCTGTCAAAGGATCTCATAAGTTAAGGCTGGGATTGGAATCCAGCTTGATTATTTTGGTTGAATCTGTACCTTTTTTGATTGCTTGTGCTGTACTTGTAAGCGTTATTAGCCTAAAAAGTCCTATCCTGCTTTTTTGTTTACTGGTTGGTAGTTTAATTGCAGTCATCACCCAGCAAGTTGGGCAGCAGTTGAATTTACCCAGGCGATCGCTAATACTATTACAAATTTTAGCAGCAGCGATCGTTCTGAGTTTATATTGGTTAGACTGTTTTGCAGCCCCTGCACAAGCACAGTTTTTTGGAGAAGCTGAAAAGTTTTTCAAAAAAACCTTAAGTGATGGTTCTACAACAAATAGTGGTGGTAGCAACACAGCAGTAAGTTTGATATTTAATGTGTTGCGGGCAATTTACTTACTCTATATTGCAATCTCCCTGGTTGGCGTGATTAACGCAGTGCGGAAAGATGAAGATTGGCAAAGCATCGCCAGGACTCCCCTATTAGTGGTTGTTGCTGTTACTATTGCTGATGTACTCACACGCTTTGTAATTGGCGACAGCAGTAAATAATTCAGATATTTCAAATGTCTCAAGAGCGGGAACAAGAATTTCGTCCAGTTAATCAGGTTCTGGGAAGCCAACCTTCGTTAGGGCCAATTCCTGCCGACCAAATTCTTCCTTGGACGGTAATTGCCCTAGCCTCCTATTTTATTATTAATGGAATTTTTGGAGGTCTTTTCCAAGAAGAATTTCAAAAATGGTTGTGGACAGTACTAATTACTGGTTGGGGAATAGGAACTTGGTGGATTTTAACTGGTGGTAGGAGTTGGAGTTTTTTAAGTAAATTTATTGGCGTTCCCGCTTGGACAAGAGGCTTTGCTCGTTATCAAAGCTTACTGGAAGTTAACCATGAAGCAAAAAATCGGAAAACAAAGCGTCGGCATCGCCGGAAGTGAAAGTAGATTAACACCATTTGAAGATGCCTTACACCTGGCAACAATGCTACGTGTCGCCATGAATGGCCGCGATATTGGCGCGTATTTATTGACAAAAGGTACTCAAAAAGACCGATTTTGCTTTGTTTTTGGTTTTGACTGTAAGGGAATTCATACTACCTTAAGACCCGAACAAATCGATACACTTTTTAATAACATTGAAGCTGGATTGAAAGATATCCCTAGCGGTGAAAGAATGACACTGCATTTGGGATCTTTTAGTTCCGATAAAGAGCGCCAAAAAGAATTAGCATTACTAATCAGAAATGCGCCGTCACGAGATATTAAATATTTGTTGATGGCTGAAAGAGCCAGAGTCAAAGAACTGACTATTTCTGGTGTTCGGAAGCCGAAATTTTTGCGAATTTATGTCACTTACACTATTGAATCTAACTCGCAACATGCGGATGATTGGATAGAGAAGCTCTTAGTCAAAGCTGAATCATGGTGGTTGAAATTCAAAGGTGAACTCTCAGAAGTAGAAAACCAGCGGATCGAAACCCTAATCACAAATGCTTACAAACAGGGTTTTCTGCGCTGGGAACAAATTTTATCTAACCAAATGGGGTTGGATGTCAAACCTTTGACAGCGAATGAACTCTGGAAAGAGGTGTGGAAAAGGTTTAATGATACAGAGCCAATAGATATTCCCCAGTTGATGACTTTAGATGAACAAGGACTGCACGAGCAAGTTAATTCAGATTTAGCTAGTACTAAATTGCTGATAGACAATATCCACGGCACAACTCTGCTGATGGAGTCTAGCGTACCTTGTGCCGACCGTCGCTGGGTTAATGTTAACAATCGTTATATTGGCGCACTATCATTTCTCGAAAAACCGGGAGGTTGGCCAAATAAATCTTCCCAACTGCGTTATTTATGGGAACTGTTGGCCAGAGAAAGAGTAGTAGATACAGAAATTTTTTGTGAGTTGACTGCCGCAAATCCGGCAATGGTGAAAACTACTCTGCAACGAGTGCTGAAGCAGTCAAACATGACGACAATCATGGCTCAAGAAAAAAGTAAAACTATTGATGTCAACGCTCAATTGAAGTTGAAAAAATCGGTAGCAGCACAAGAACAATTATTTGAAGGTGCAGTCCCGATTTATACGAGTATTGCTATTTTGGTACATCGTCCCACTGTCGAAAAATTAGATGAGGCAACAAGGTATATTGAAAACTGTTTTCAACGTCCAGCAAGGGTAATTAGAGAAACTGAGTATGCTTGGAAAATTTGGCTACAAACTCTACCAATAGTTTGGGAAGGTTTGTTAGCTACACCCTTTAACCGTCGCCAGCTATATTTAACAAGTGAAGTTCCCGGATTAATGCCTTTAGTTTTAACTAAACGGGGTGATAAAGAAGGTTTTGAATTGATTGCAGAAGAAGGTGGAACACCCGTACATTTAGATTTGTTTAATCAACACAAAAATTTAGCTTTATTTGCTACAACTCGTGCTGGTAAATCGGTGTTGGTATCAGGGATTTTAACTCAGGCTTTGGCGCATGGCATTCCGGTAGTGGCGTTAGATTTCCCTAAACCTGATGGCACATCAACTTTCACAGACTATACAGAGTTTATGGAGGGGAATGGAGCCTATTTTGATATTTCCAAACAGTCGAATAACTTATTTGAACAGCCAGATTTACGATCGCTAGATCCAGAACAACAACGCGATCGCTTCAACGATTATACCGCCTTCCTAGAATCAGCGTTAATGACAATGGTTTTAGGATCGTCCACTGAAAGTCAAATTTTATCGCAAACCGTGCGATCGCTGCTCAACTTGGCCCTAGAAGCCTTCTTTACAGATGAGGGCATCAAAGAGCGATATCGGCAAGCGATGGCGGGAGGATTTGGCACTCTTGCTTGGCAAAAAACCCCTACCTTAAAAGATTTTCTCTATTTCTGTTCGCCAGAACACTTGCAGCTAGAGTCTTTAAGTGGCAGAGTAGAAGACGCTCTCAGTCAAATTCAACTACGCTTGCGGTTTTGGCTTTCTAGCCGTGTGGGACAAGCTATTTCCGCACCATCTAGCTTTCCTACCGATGCACAACTTTTAGTTTTTGCTCTCAGGAACTTATCAGATAGTGAAGATGCAGCCGTACTATCTCTGAGTGCCTATTCAGCAGCATTACGACGCGCATTAAGTAGTCCAGCTTCTATATTCTTCATTGACGAAGCACCAATTTTATTTGAATTTGAGCAAATTTCCGACTTAGTTGGTAGAATTTGTGCTAACGGCGCTAAAGCCGGTATCAGAGTTATCTTATCAGGACAAGATCCTGACACCATTGCCAAATCTAAAGCTGCATCTAAAATTTTGCAAAACTTGACAACACGATTGATTGGACGCATTCAGCCAGTTGCAGTGGATAGTTTTGCAGACATCTTAAAATATCCCCGTAATATTATTTCTCGTAATGCCTCAGAAAGCTTTTTCCCACGCAAAGAAGGCGTTTATAGCCAATGGCTGTTAGATGATAACGGTATTTATACATTCTGCCGTTATTATCCAGGTTACGAACAATTGGCAGCAGTTGCGAATAACCCATCTGAACAAACTGCGCGGAGCAAAATGATGCAAGTTCACACAGATAAATATGAAGCTATTTCTGCATTTGCCCGTCAGTTAGTGGCTAACTTACGCAGTAGTTAATCGGGTTATATCAAGTGAGTGATTTAAAAAGTTATAAATCATACTTTAAAAGCTAAATTTCTGATTCACTACTTAATGTCGTCTACCTTTTTCAGGTACAGATGTATGCGAAAAACTACTATTTTTACTCTTACATTACTATCCCTGGCAATCATCCCAGCAATGGCACAAGTTCAAACGAACGGATTAGGTGAGATTTGGACTGATTTTCAATCATATTCCACAGATTTGCAAAATTACCTTCAATATAATCTGAGCGATAACTTAAAGCCTGTAGAAATACAAAGTCAAAATGCTCTGAATAATTCTAGGGGAGAATTGAACATACCTAACCCTGTAGCGGCTGGACAAAAGGTTCGTGATGATTTAATCCTCTACTCGAAATCAGGCCGTTTTGATAATAATTCCGCAGTGTGGGGAAACTTAGTTAGTAATGAATTAAATCGTGTAATAACCCGCGGAATAGCGGCGGGTGTTCTTGGTGAAAAGGGACAAATTCGGTCAAAAACGAAGTTAGAAAATATTCAAAAATCTCTTGAGATTGTTACAAATACAAATGGTAATTTAGATAACGATATTACTAACTATACTAATAAAGCTACAACACTTATTGGCGGCAGTGGTACCGGTAACACTGCTATAAGCATCGCAGAAGCATTACTAACTCAGGGTTTAGCAACATTGCTAACTACTAACCAAGAAACACTTAAAATCCAAAAAGAGCAGATAAAAATTGTTGGAGAATCATACGCCAAGTCTACGCAATTAGAACAGGCTTTCCAATATTCCAACTTAAACTTGGCAAATATTTCTCAACAAGTAGAAGAGGCAAATCGCGCTCAGAGAGTAGAAACATCTACGGAAGCGGCGCGACTTTTACGAGCTACTTCTCAGTTAGATTTATTTGGAAGAAAAATTAATAAGTAAGATTTTAAGAGATAAATTTATAATCTTTAATCTGCTTTCCAAAATTTTGATACTTGTGACAAACCCAAAACAAATCTAAAAAACAGTTTGATAGTAGCGTGATAAGGCTTAAATGGTGTAATGACTCAAGGTTAGTAAGAGATATTTAGCTCTAATAAACCATAAATGTAAGGCGTGATTTTAGTTCTTCCACGCCACTAATAAATCTCAAAAAACAGCTAATAAACTAAAAATGCAACTTGCTATTCAACTAATTTTTGCCCAAGTAGGCATTGATGAGGTTCTCGATAATGGTGCCGCAACCTCCCAAAGTATTGCCGAAGGTTGGGATAAACAATGGCTGGATTTATTACAAAATAATACTAGTAATAACTTGTATGGAGCGCTAACGAATCTGGGTATTTTTTTTGCAGTAGGAACCCTGTTATTTTTTATGCTACAATTCCTTAAAGATTTAATATCCTACGAATATAGCCGTCCAATATCAGCTTTAATTTGGCCTTTTCTAGTAGTGATTCTATTAAGTAATTCAGGCAATGGAAGTATACTTTCTAGTCTGACATTGGGAGTGCGGAATTTTTTAAACACTGTGAATCAGCAAGTAGTAGTATCGGCAGATGCAGATAAAATATACCAGCAAGCACTGAATATGAGTATTGCCGAAGAAGTAGCTGGTTCTTTGCTGCGTCCTTGTCAATCACTGACAGGAGAACAACAAACTCAATGCTTTGTCAAAGCTGCTGAAAAAGTCAATGTTCTCTGGCAGAAATATAGAGATACTTATGGAAATAAAAGCTGGATAATTAGACTACAAAATAAGGTAGATAATATTAGATATGGCACTGGTCAGGTATCAGAAACGTCATTTAATTCCTTGTTAGGTTCTACAGTTCAAACGAGTATCCAAAACTTTTTGGTTTCCTTACAATATGCCTTTCAGAATTTGATAGAAGCAACTATGTTGCTAATAGCAGCTTTAGGGCCAATAGCTGTAGGCGGGTCTTTACTACCTGTAGCGGGGAAACCAATCTTTGCATGGCTAACCGGATTTTTATCTATTGGAATCGCCAAGATTTCATTCAATATTATTGCTGTGTTGACTGCCGCAGTTATTGTCAATGGGCCGGGTCAAGATGCTAATGTTGATCCAGACTTAATGTGGTTCATTATTTTTCTGGGAATTTTAGCACCAATTTTATCGTTACTTGTGGCTGCTGCTGGAGGTTTTGCAGTCTTCAGTGCTATCAATAATACGGCTTCTATAGTCAAGGAAAGGATATAAGGAATGGAAAATCCCAAAAGAATAATCTAGTATTGGCTAGTCTCCTGACTGCTAAATATATGCAAATTATTATATATAATAGCTGAAGTTTTTTTGGAGGAGGAGATGAGTAAATGGTGCGTTTACTAGAAAAAAAGCAAAGAATAGGAAGTGTTTTGACAGTTTTTGCCATCGCTACCTTCAGTTTACATATATTAGTTTTACTTTTCTTCATATTTCAAGGCATAAATATTCGCCAACTCAGTCTGAGAAAACCTCCCAACTTTGTGCAATTAATAGATGGTAAACCAGTAGCTAATATTGATGATTTAGAAAGAGAACCAGAAGCAATTCGCCGATTCATCAGCAAAACGATGATATCAATGTTTAGCTGGTCTGGAATTTTACCAGCACAAACTATCGAAGAAGTTGCCAACCCAAAAGCAGATTTAGGAATTCCGATTAGAACACCCCAAGGTAGTAGCCAAAAAATTAGTACCAGCAGTTGGATAGCTAGTTTTGCCTTATCAGAAGACTTTCGCAAAGGTTTCTTAAGCACAGTTGCAGAAATGACACCGCCAGAAGTTTTCTCTGAAAATCCCAGCCTGGTTATGACATCACAATTAGTTATTAAGCGAGTTTATCCACCAAAACAAATTGCCCCAGGTAAGTGGCGAGTAGGTATGGTAGCTGACTTAATTCAAAAAAAACGAGTTGGTGATGTAAAACTCATAACTCCTTTTAATAAAGATTTACTTGTTCGGGCAACAGATTATTTTGCCAACCCACAAGTCGGCAATAGTACTATTTTGCAAAAAGCTATTTATAGTACCCGATCTGATAAATTAGAAATTTATGAAATTCGTAATTTATGCTTGCTAGATGACTACAATAATCTGAATGAAGAGAGCTTGAAAGAATGCGGCAGTAGAAGTGGTGGCTTTATAAGATAATCAATTTCTAATTTTATTGATAATAGTTAAATCTTAATATAAAATAATAAATTCTTAATGCAGTTACTTAAACCAGAAAATAAGAAAAATAACCCTTTACCAGTCTTAGCAGTAGGAACATTTGGTTTACATCTGTTTACCTTGCTATTACTAATATTTAACGGGTCTATGTTACAACAGTTAGGTCGGCAACTTACACCTCAAAGTTTAGTACAACTTGTTGATGGTCGCGTTATAACAGTAGACCCACAACAAAATTTAGAGCGACAACCAGAAACGATTCGGCGCTTTGTGGGTGAAACTATGAGCTTAATGCTTACTTGGTCGCAGCAGCAGCCGCCAACAGAGGTCTGGGAAGTTAGTTCCCAACTGGTAGCTGATGATTTTAAACAAAAGCTTAAGTCAGAAATTACTAATTTAAATCCAGATAGCCAATTTGAAAACGTTACTAGAGGAAACGAGAATGTATTAGTAATACAAAAAGTTTCACAACCTACCAAAATAGGCGATGGAAAGTGGAAAGTGGAGATCCTCGCCAATCAATTAGTTTTTAACGGTTATGATAAGTTGGGAAAATCAGTTTCCTTTAATAAACAAATTTTAGTTAGAGCTATAGATGAACCAGCAACTTCACTACCAAATGCAGCACTACCATTGCACTTCGCAGCTTACCGCCTCGGTGAAGCTAGGTTAGAAATTTATAATGTCTGTGAAATTCAAGATAAAAATTGTTCTGGGAATCCCAACCAAGCTCTACCATGACTAGATATTCAATTCCCGCAGAAACTCCTCCACAAAATCTATTTACTCTAACTACCGACGATCGCCAACTACAATCTGTAGAATCTTTTGATTGGGAATCGCGGATGGCAAGGTTGGTGGGCTTTGAAGAAGAATCTTCTTCTGGCTATAGCGAAGTTTCAGAAGACTCTGCAACGCCGCCAGAATCGCTTTCTCAACCACAAGAAGTTCAGACTAAGGAACCTCTTTCATCTAACCCCTTTGCAAAATTAGGTTTGGTGGGGGCTGGTACCTTAGCTGTAGTTTTGGTGGCTGGTTTGTTTTTGTCTCAGTTGATGAACACTAGCAGTCAAAAACCAAAAAATATTGTTTCTCCCCAAGCGCGATCGCAGCCAATTAATGAATCTAGCTCTCAACAGCTAGCAAACGAAGTAGATACTCTCAAAACTAAATTGGCCCTAACTGAACAAGCAGAGTTAGTGAAAGCCGCCCAACAAAATCTCAGAATGGCAAAACCAACGCCTACAGTAGCCGTACAACCAGAACCGTTAGTTTCTTCCAGAGGTAGACAGAGAGTGATCCCAACATCCCCACCAATAGCTTACGTGCCTCGGACAGTCACAGTTGAGCGCATTGTTAAAGTGCCTGTTTCTCAACCTTTGCCAATAGCCCAGCTACCAGTTGTGAAGCCAGACACTCAACCCGCAGTCATTACAACTCCACCACCGCCACCAAGCGCACTTGAAGAATGGGCAAGGTTAGCAAAATTAGGTAGCTACGGTCAAGTAAATGTCACCGAGCAACCTAATAATGTTGCAGCTACTTATGCACCTCCAAATGATAGCCAGGTGCAACGACAGCCGCCAAACCCCAATCCCGAACAAACGCCAAACCCCAATCCCGAACAAACTCCACAACCAGAAACTCCTGCTCCTGTGGTTAGTCAAGCGCAACAGCAGGGACAAAAATCTGTAGCAGTAGGAACCAGCGCCAAAGCTGTTTTGGCAACCGCGATATTTGGAGAAACTACTAAGTCAACCAATGGGAATGATGCAGGTGAAGGGAAAAACGTCTTTGTGATCCGATTGAAAGAACCGCTAAAATCTACCGATGGTGCGATCGCTCTACCTGCAAACACCGAATTCTTAACTGAAGTTCGTTCTCTTTCCGAACAAGGTTTTTTACAGATGAATGTAGTCAAAGTTGTCTCGCAAAATAATGGCAACCTTACAGAAAGAAGCTTACCCACCAATGCAATTATTATTCGCGGTACTCAAGGTAAACCTTTAATCGCAAATAAATTTCCCAGTCAAGGTTCGTCTATAGCATCAATGGATGCAGGATTATTCGTTTTGGGAGGTATTAGCAAAGCCGCAGAGTTAATAAATCGCAGTGACACCGAACTCCAACCACTTATTTCAACAGTTACCAACGCCGACGGCACTACCAGCAGTAGCAGCCAACTTACAACTGTGACTACCAACAGACGCAACCTTGCAGCTGGTGTTGTAGAAGGTGGTTTGAACTCTGTAGTACCCCAAATTGCCCAACGCAATCAACAGGCGATCGCTCAAATGTCACAACAAACAAATGTTTGGTTTTTGCCAGCTGGTACAAATATTGAAATATATGTTAATCAAGTGACTCAGTTTTAGGAGGTAGGATTTATACCAATTTTAGATTGTTGATTGGGTAATGGTAATTGGTAATAGTTTTCTTTCTCTCTCCATCGTCTCCACTTGTTTTATCTACCAATGTCCCCCATTTGCAACGATGAAAAAGAATACTAACTTGTCAGGAAATACGCTAAATAATTCTTATTTCCTACCTATAGCTTCCTTAATTTTCTCGGTTGCTATATTGTTATTGGCAGGTCGGGCTGTAGCTAATAACGCCGTTCTCCGTTCCATCTTTTCCTGCCAAGCGCAAGGCTTAGGCGGACTAATACCTACAATTGATGTTTCGTATCAACAAGGAACAAACTTAAGCTTTATTCCGGCTGGAGAAGTAATTAAAAAAGTTTGGTTAAACGATCCATCACAGGTAACTATGGATTTTGATGGCCCAGTATGTATGCAGTTTGGTTCAAAACCTGATAATAGTGCAGGAGATTGTAAAAACTCAGCAGCGAATGTTATTCAACTCAGACGAATTAAAAAACTGGATATTCCTGGGCTTCCAACCACTAGCAATACACTTTTAACAGTTGTTACTGAAGCGCAAGGGAAAAATAAGTTGTATACTTTTCGAGTGATGTATGGAACAGATAACCCTGAATATCACACTTTAGCTGTTTTTCCCGATCCTTCTGGTAAAGAAGCCTCTTGTGTCAGAGTTTCACAATAAACTTCTAGTAAAAGTACCCCACAGGGCGACGGAAGTCACTCCATAACAAGCGCAGGGTAAACGCTAGAATCTAACTGTATTGGCTTAATCAGCCGTTCCCAACTGCCATCTTTATAAATCTTCAGACAAAAGATAACCACAGATTCCAAATCTGTGTAAATATAAAGAAAAGCTTAAGAGGTTACAGACTCATGGTGACTGCCAAAATGATGCAACAGCTTTGGACTGTAATCGAGTCTACCCAGGTCAACACCCTGCTCCATTTTGACGATGCAGCTTTAGTACAATTGCTTCTCCAGCAGTTAAAAGCAAAGCAGGTAATTGATGCCCAGGCAGATAGCAGCCTCAATACTTATATAAAATCTAAACTGCCTCTTATTCGTGATACGGCTGAAGGCCGGTTATCCTTCGGGCAAGGCGGCAATCATTAGCACGAGAAATCGATTGCTCACTGCCAAGCATACGCTCAGAGTTCAAACAGTTGAATATTATGAATCACTGGCTAGTAATTGCCCTAGTAGCTTATCTCATTGGAGCAGCAATTGAAGGGGTAACTACAGCCAGTCAGCTATCTCGTTCAGTACCAGAACTAGCTAAAAGTACACAAGAACGCCCTTCCGAATCTCCCACTGATCCTAGTTCGAGTTGGCGAGTTGTGGCTGCCGTCGCCTCAGTAAGTATTTGTGGAGCTTTTTTCTGGCCTTGCCGCCTTGTCCACCGTTTAATTAAAGGGAACGTTCATTCCTAAGCTTAAACCTGGCTGAACAAAAAATATATTTGCAAGTAGTAAATTAAGCTGGTTGTTCTGGTTCCGTCGCTACATTTTGCCCAATTTTTGGCTCAGTACCAGCAAACAGTCGTTCAATATTAGTGCGATGGCGCAAAATCACATACAATCCACCGGCAATCCCAAACAGAATATAGGGTAACGGCTGATGCAAAAATACCATGAAAATGGAAACTGCGATCGCACCTGCAATTGAACTCAAAGAGACAATCCGCGATATCGCCACAACAACGGCAAACACCCCGGCTGTTGCTAAACCTACCTGCCAACTCATAGCCAACAAAATCCCCAAGCTGATAGCAACAGATTTACCACCCGTAAAGCCCAAAAAAATCGATTTACTATGTCCCAAGATGGCAGCTAACCCAGCTAAGGTTACAACACACGGTTGCCACAGTTGTACATCTACCGTTGGAGGGATAAAATTTTGACTAGAAGCAAGATTGAATAACCAGTAAACTAGAGCGATCGCTAATACTCCCTTTAAGGAATCAAGTACTAAAACGAATGCTCCTGGCCCTTTCCCCAAGGTTCTTAGCACATTAGTTGCGCCAGTGGAACCCGAACCAATTTGCCGAATATCAATACCCTTTAACTGCTTCACAGCAATGTACCCAGTGGGAAAAGAACCCAAAAGGTAAGCTATAAGTACAATTACGCCGCACAGAGTTAACCAGATAGCCATAATAAAATTTAAAAATCTAGAGAAATACCTCTTAATACCATTTCTTTTTGAAGATGCGCCTATAGAGGCAATTCATGAATTGCCCCTACGTAAATACAGTCCAGTCTCACATCAAATTGCTATGACTAATGAATGACTCGTTTAAAAATCATCATCATAGTTTCTCACGGTTTTGGGATCGGGAGCAAAAGCCAACCACAAAGGAAATTGCAGTAGGGACAAACTGATTTGCTCCTCTGAGTCGTCAATGATAATTAAAGGCAGTTGATTGGCTTTCGTCAATCGGTCTGCTTTCTGAGCCAGAGCATCAGATGCCTCAAATAATACCACGCCTCGGTCTGGGCCGAAATCTGGGCGACCGATTCCCAGACAGTCTTGCAAGCCGCGCCGCCATTCACCTAATCGCTCCGGTGTATTAGCTAAGACTAAAGTACGAATGCGATCGCCATACAGCTTGTGTAATATCGAAATTGCAGATGAGGCAATCAGAATATTTTGTAAGCGGCTGCCCATTGTCCGCAAACCACCCCGTCCCCCTTGGGTAAAAAACCAGTTAGAAACTCGTTCTGCGTGGATTGGTTCAAAGGTACGGCGTAGTTGCCATGCTGGGCCGTAGTAATCGGGTTTATTGCGGTATTGGTCAATTAGGCGGCGAATTTGCTTTGTAGTATCTTGAAACTGCTGTTGGGCAAATTGCGGTATTCCAGGTTGGGGTTCAACTGGTTTAGCCTCTTTGGCAGATGGTTTTTCTCGTTCCACCACAGTTGGTGTTAATTGCAACTGTTCAGCTGCAACGGCCAAATCCTGTAAGCTACCCGTGAGATAGTCTTTAAAACCCTGTACCCGAATTGCTAAGTCTTGGGATGTACCAGCAAAAGTGGTTCGCATCTCGTTGCGGATACGTTCTTGACGACGTTCTAGTTGTTCTACAGAAATTTGTAGGGTTTGTTTGCGTTGTTCTAACTGCACCAGCGACTCTTGCACGAGTCGTCCCAGTGAAGTTTGAGTTTCACTCACTTGTACCTGAAGGTTTTTGTAAGAAGCTTGCAGCATGGCTATTTCTGACTTGAGGGCTACTTCAGCGCTCTGCAACTCTGCCACTCGCTGCTCTGCTTCTGCATATAATAAAGATCCTATTTCTGACCCCAGTGCGGTATTTTCCGGTTCCGACTGCGCCACAAACTCGCCATTTGAATTTTCTGTTAGCTCTACTGTAGTATCTACCACTTCTGCATTGGAGATGAGTGGCTCAAAAGTTGCGTAGTCTTCTGATGAGCTAACGCCTCCTGTTTCTCCCACTGACTCAACAGATGGATTGACTGGATGTTCAACTGCATTGTTCTGTTCTTGTGTTTCTGCCAACCGCTCATCAATTGGTTCTGGGGTTTGAGATGCCTCTGGGTTCATAAACAATAGTGTAATTCCTATGATGCGAATAAATAGCTTTCAGAAATATTACAATTGACCGGCTATAAAAGTCGTGAGTAATGAGTGCTGAGTTATGAGTTTAGATCGAAACGACTCAGCACAGATGGTACTCATACCAGTTCTTTATGAAGCTGCATAAAATCAACTTTGGTAATATTTGGGGATTTTGCCCCAAGTTCTGGATAAACCTCAGATTTAATCAGTATCCGCACTAAATACGCGGACAACGTTGTTCTAAGCAAGTTTTCAAGGTGTTAGGGTCAAACAAAATCGGCAAAAAGTGAATACTTTTAATTTCTTTAAAGTAAAACAGGATAGGGACTCCATTCCAGAAAATCCGCCAGTTTTGCCATTCCCGGTAAGGAAAGCGCCGAATTAATTTTTCGCCTCTGTAAATATCTAAGTCGGTGACGGTAAATTGCAAACGCAGCGTTAACGCCTGAAACATGAGAAACAAACCAAATAGTGTGAAAATGGAGCCTACCCACGGTTGTACCAACAGTAGTGGAATAGCGGTAATTACCAACACTATAGGTATGTTGTAACTAGGCTTTAGTTCCACAGTTGATGTGGAGTTAGGAGCAAATGAACTGGTCACAGTCTTAAATCCTGCTTTATTTAGTAGGCATATCTCCTATTTTAGGAGTCAGGAACTAAGAGTGAGGAATTCGGAGTTTTAACTCATAACTCTTAACTCCTGCACAGACGCGATTGATCGCGTCTCTTTTATAAGCCTTTCAAGAATGCACTGCCAAGCCCTTGAAACATTAACCAAGAAAGAAAGAAGTTGCTAACAAATATAATCAGTAAGGCAGTCACAACAGCAGTTGTGGTTGACTGTCCTACACCTTTGGCTCCTCCTGTTGTCGTCAACCCCCAACTGCAACCAATTACGGCGATTAAAATTCCAAAGCAACACGCCTTAATCATCGCACTCAAGATATCCCAGATGCCAAGAAAGTTACGGGCTGAGTCTATAAATACCGTATCAGATAGGTTGTAGACACTTGTCGCAATTATGAATCCTCCGAACATCCCTGTTACCAAAGATAGGAGGGTTAAAATTGGTAGCATTAAACAGCAAGCAAGAACGCGGGGAATAACTAGGTAATCGATTGGATCTGTTTTTAACATCAACATGGCATCGATTTGTTCTGTGACTCGCATGGTACCGATTTCGGCTGCAAAGGCAGAACCGACTCGTCCCGCCAAAACCACTGCTGTTAACACGGGAGAGAGTTCTCGTGTCAACGCTACAGAAAGCACTCCGCCGATAATGTTTCCTGCGCCAAAGTTGATAAATTCCCGCGCCACCTGAATGGTAAACACCGCGCCGACGAAAATAGCCGTCAATAGGGCAATAAATAGGGAATCGGGCCCAACTGCTGCCATTTGTTCCAAGGTGTTGCGCCGATGGATTTTGCCTCTCAATAGGTGAACTAGGACTTGCCCACCCAGAAAAATCGCCGCCAGCAATCGCTGACTCCATTCTCCTAAACTGGATTTGGATGTAGTCTGGTTCAATGTTCTGTAGCTAACTCGGTAACTGCCTTAAGAATAGCGGAAGTCATTGGGATAGGGAATGGGGGATTGGGGATTGGGATTGATTATTTCTCCCTCCTCCCTCTTGCTCACAATGAGGGTGATTATTAACTTAGATTAAAGATGCTCTCAGAAAATGAAGCTGTTATTAAACGTACCGCAAGCCAATAATATAGATGCTAACTTAGTTTTAACCTTGATTTTGCAAGGCTTTTAGAGATTTAATTCATTTTATTATATCCCCAGCACGGGCTGTAACGAATAGCCGTTTCTTTTAATGAAAACTTAAGATTTTTGACAAATTGTCTGCTTAGGAGCGATCGCACGTATTGTAGAAAATGACAAACCGCTATCTAGCTATTGTCATCTCTACTCACGGAGTTTGTCGTAAATGACTATTTTCATTAACTTTCTCCGCTCTTTACTACTTACAATCATTTTTAGTTTTGTCGCTCCCATCTTCCTAGTTGGCGGCGGACTGCTGTTTCTATCCCTCATCGGTTCCTTTCCAGGTTTACAAGAGTTAACAGAGGCGATCGCTACTCAGATTATGCACTTTCTTGCCATCTTTGGCAGCGGAACTCCCCTACATGGATTATTTGTCATTAGCTTAACCTGTAGTTTTGTCGGGGCACTGTTTGATACGTATGTTTGCTATCGGTATCAAATTTTACGAATAAACTCCTGAATAGTGTAAATAGCTTCGTCAGGTATTCATGGGCTGTACAACACAGGAAAAATTGATATTTTCCAAAGTGAAAGTACTACTGGTCTTAACCTAAATAGGGATTAGTGTTGCTAAATGAATTTTTATTAATTAAATTGAATACCGAAATTATTAATTAAATACTTATTGTTAATTAGTTATTAGTTATTAATTACTGAGGATTTTTGCATGGGCGCGATCGCAGTCAAGCAATCCTAAAACAGTCAAAAAGCTAGTATACTAAGGGCTTTGAAACTTTGAATTATGCAAAACAGCTAAAATAGTCTGTGCTAAACCACCATGTTGGACGCTAAACTAGAGTTTGGCATTTTGTATTGACTGCAATTTTTCAGGAATTTATTAGTATTCATCGAGAATATCAAATAAAACTCACTGCAAAAGATAAAAACTTCCTTAAAATCCTGATGAGCAAAATGCCTGCTCATGTTTCTTAACAGAGCAAAGGAGGTCGTCTGACCTGTAGGGATCTTATATTGAGTTTATTACGAGGTATGTTTACAGCTCATGGTTTGGCCGTTTAAGCCCAAGTTTAGAAAACAAATTGCGCGGATTGAAATTACTGGTGCGATCGCCAGTGCTACTCGCAAACGCGTCCTAGAAGCCCTGAAAACTGTAGAAGAAAAAAAGTTTCCGGCATTATTGCTACGTATTGACAGCCCTGGCGGTACAGTCGGAGATTCTCAAGAAATCTACAGCGCCCTGAAGCGTCTGCGCGAAAAAATTAAAATCGTCGCAAGCTTTGGCAATATTTCGGCTTCTGGAGGTGTCTACATCGGCGTGGGAGCCGAATACATCGTTGCTAACCCAGGTACAATTACGGGTAGTATTGGTGTGATTTTGCGCGGAAATAACTTGGAACGCTTGCTAGAAAAAATTGGTGTTTCCTTCCAGGTAATTAAGTCTGGCCCTTATAAAGATATTTTGGCTTTTGACCGGCAGCTGACTAAACCAGAAGAAAACATCCTGCAAGAGTTGATTGACACAAGTTATCAGCAGTTTGTCCAAACGGTAGCTGATGGCCGTTCTTTAACAGTAGAAGCTGTGAAAAGTTTTGCCGATGGTCGGATTTTTACTGGACAGCAAGCCCTAGAGTTGGGCGTTGTAGACCGCCTGGGCACAGAAGAAGATGCCCGTCGGTGGACAGCAGAATTGGTTGGACTCGATCCAGAAAAAACTCTCTGCTATACCCTAGAAGAACGTAAACCTTTATTGAGTCGTCTTCTACCAGGGAGTCGTCAGGTTTCATCAGGAATTCGATCTGGAATTGGTTGGCTCGAATTTGAAGTGTCTACAAGTGGTTTACCGTTGTGGTTATATCGTCCCTAGCTTGAGTTAGGAGTTAGGAGTGAGAAGTTGAGAGTTTTAACTCCTAACTCCTAACTCCTAACTTCTAACTCCTAACTTTATTGTTTTTAGGAGGATTTTGGCGTGGAGTGGCAAATGCGTGCTATTCGTGGAGCAACAACTGCTTCAGAAAATACTGTTGAGGCAATCCGAGAGGTGGTGACAGAACTACTAGATGAATTGGAAAACCGGAATCAATTCCAGCCGACGGACATGATTAGTGTGACTTTTTCTGTGACACGCGATTTGGATACTATTTTTCCGGCAGCGATCGCCAGAGCGCGTCCAGGTTGGGATAATGTTGCTATGTTAGATGTGCAACAAATGCACGTTGAAGGTAGCTTACAGCGCTGTATTCGGTTCTTAATTCACGCTTATCTGCCAGCCTCCGCCTCAATTCATCATATTTATTTACGCAACGCCGCTAGCTTGCGTCCCGACTGGAGTTTGCCTCAGCCTTTACAAGCATCAAAGCCAGCAGTTAAGTCAAAAGTGTAAATTATTTAAGAAAATTCATACTGAAGGGAACAGGGAAAACTAAGTCGCCTGCAAGGAGCGGAGTTTCAACCTACCCTGCAATATAAGGGTTTTTTCGCCTATAACGGGCGAGGCTTTAAACCTTTAACTTATTGCGTAAAAAAACTATAAAATTAGCTACTAATATTGCTTTGTGAAGGTAGTTTGCAATGAATCATGAAAAACAACTCACTGCAATGCTTGTTCCGTTCTATTTAGGGGAACAAAAAGATTCAGAAGGTCGCATGATTCAAGAGATGTGGGCTTGGAATTTTGAAGAATTAGAGTGTGCCCACGATTACATTCAGTGGTTGTTTCCTTTGCCTGAGCGAAGTGCATTCAATCATGATGCACCCATTGTTGATGAGGAAGTAATTCAAGTATTTCAAAACAACCCCCACCTCCATAAAAATTTGCTGCACTCATTGACAGTTATGCTTCAATTTTATGGGTTGCAACGCCACGAAAGTAATGACGGAAAAATAGTTGTCAGCCAGTCAGAAGACTATCCTAATCGGAAACGCGAATGGGTCTGTATATTTAACCACAATTATCTTCGCATCACCCGGATCTTAAAGTGCTTAATGACATTTGGGTTGGAGAATGAAGCCGAAGCATTTTATGAATGTTTGCGGCAAATCTACCGTGAAGATAGCGATCGCATTGGGGGTGAAACATTCCAGTATTGGACAAGTGCAGTTAAACGCAATTGACAATGTAACAATCTTGTTGAATGCGGATGTGATTGAAACTGTTGGCTGAGACTAAGAGGATGTTTGAAAAGTCCTCTTTTCGGTATCAAAAGTTTTAGATCCCCCCTAACCCCCCTTAAAAAAGGGGGGAACCAGAATCAAAGTCCCCCTTAAAAGGGGGATTTAGGGGGATCTAAAAGTGCCTAAGATCGCAGCAAAATACTTGTTCATTCAACCTCTAAGAGCCTACAGTTTCAACACTTTAATTAGTCTTAGCTTGATGCCACAGAGTATCAACAGTCACAAACTCATAGCCTTGTTGTAGCAGTTGCGGAATGAGAATTTGAATTATGGCAGCAACATCTTCTCCACCGCAAACACCATCATGCAAGACAATCAACGAACCATTTTTGACCTGTTGCATAACTCGCTCCACCACAGTGTTGACACCTGGGCGCACCCAATCTTCTGGTACAACGCTCCACATGACTGGGCGGTAATTCCACTGCAAAAACAATTTTAAAGTAGCAGGTGTAAAAAAACCATTTGGGGGACGGACATCTCGCACTTGTTCGGGTTGCAGATTGCAAGCATTGTAGATGGCGGCTTGGGTTTTTTCTAAACTGTCCTTCAAGTGATTTGGGGAAAGTAGGGGAAAAGAGCGGTGATCGTAGCCATGTAATCCGATCCAGTGGCCGCGATCGCTAACAGCCTTGGCGATCGCTGGTGAACGGTTGACGCAAACACCCAACCAAAAAAAACTGGCTGTAATCTGGTAATGGTCTAACACTGCCAAAACTTTGGGTGTGAATTGAGGATGTGGCCCATCATCAAAGGTTAGTGCGATCGCTTTACTATGAGGATTTCCACGCCAAAGGCAATTGGGAAAACTTGGTTGGAGAATACGATAGACAATTGGAAACAGGGGAGCTAGCTGCATTTGCGTTTATTGGCTGCTGGCAAATTTTTGTCGGTGTTGTTTGCGAATTCGTTTTGAGATTGTTAGTTATGCTAATGCTCCAAACTTTTTACTGAAACTGGCTCAATAACCAAGCTCCAACTTCAGATTGATTGATTTCACGGCTACGGTGTAAGGCTTCTTCTAAAATAGACATTGCCAATCCAGGCAATACCTGTGATTCTTGAATACGTTTACTACCTTGTTCTGCGATCGCATAAGCAATAATTTGGGCGTTTTGAACATCTACTACCCAATATTCAGCAACGCCTAACTCTTCATAGAGCGATCGCTTTGTACCCAAGTCGTCCAGCAGAGATGTTTTTGCAATTTCAATCACTAAATCTGGTGCAGGATAGCGATCGAGGTTGACAATTCCTGTACCTGCTGGGATAGTTTGGGCGCGTTCTCTGAGATAATAAGCCACATCAGGCTGACAATCCTGAACACCAGTTTTACGAAAGGTGGTTGTGTCTAAACCTGTCGCTATTATTCCTTTAAGCGCCGCAAATAGAGTCACCGCAAAAATAATTACAACATGGTCTTTACCATGAGCAAAACTAACTGGTGCCATCTCCAGCCTCATGTGCCCCTTATAGTAGTAACTCTTTGCCTTCTCATTGAGCAAGTTAGCGATCGCTTCCTCATACTCTTGCCAAGAAGCACAAATCCATGTATCTGTCGGTAACTGGGTCTGAGTTTCACTCATTGTCTAACCCTTATGCCAGTAAGCTATATCTCTTGTAACTCAAATTCTAAACTTCTCGCTCAACTCTTTAACCTCTGAAGTCAAATGTTCGAGTTCTGAAGGAGATGCTTGAACCTCTGAACTCGGAAGTTGCACCTTTTTGCTCGAACGTTGAGCCTCTGAACTCGGAAGTCCGACCTTTTTGCTCGAACGTTGAACCTCTGAACTCGGAAGTTGCACCTTTTTGCTCGAACGTTGAGCCTCTGAACTCGGAAGTTGCACCTTTTTGCTTGAACGTTGAGCCTCTGAACTCGGAAGTTGCACCTTTTTGCTTGAACGTTGAGCCTCTGAACTCGGAAGTTGAGCTTTAGAACTTGAAATGTCGTGCTTTTGACTCTAACATTCAAGCTCTGAAGCTCTAAGTTTTACTTTTGACGTGGAATTACCAACTTCTTTTTTACAATATTGGTTCTTTAAGCTCGGACTTTACGGGTTTACGAGTAAATCGTTTTCCCATTTCGGCAACCACCCCATCTAAACCCGCCCCTTGTCCACTGGCTTTTGCGTAGTTATATACCTGCAACGCGGCTGCATAAGCTTCACTACCCACTGCCAAAGAAGTATCATCCACAAGTTCTTGTAATTGCGTCAAGGATAACAACACTGGATACAATGCTTCAAACAACTGTACATCCTTCCGCATCTCTTCCAAGTCAAACGATCGCGGTAAAAACTCTGGGTTCTGCGTCGCCACCTCTAATGCTTTACTCACGAATGCCCGACTCTTATCTCCCATCTTGGGTAAAGCCTTGCGATCGTCGGAACTCAAATCAACTAAAAATGGTAGCTTTTCTTTAATGGTAGCGATCGCTTGCAAAACAGCATCTCTGTCTGTTTGTGCCAATGTTGCACTAATTGGGGTCGTAGACATAGAAATCACTCTCCAGTAAGTTTCTTTCATCTAGAGTGCCCAGATATACAACTAAAATTTTCATTGGCAGAGCAAAGTTGGTCATCTTAACAATGACTGATTCGGCGTTAACTGGGTCTTAAAACGGCTGTAAACAACTTGAGTTGGATACCAAGAAGAAAACCAGTACAAATCTTGAATAACGTTGCCAGAACTATTCCCATCTGCAAACTCAAAGTGAACCAGAGCTAAATTATTTAATCCAACTACTTCTCGCCCCTCCTGAAACCAACGATATTTCCAAAACATCAGGGGTTGTAACCATTTCCATTTCGCATTTTCGGCTCGTTTCCAGGGAGCTATCAACGATAATATATCTGCTGTGCAATCAGAACTCTGAACACTGTTTCGAGGTATCCATTCCAGCACACAATGCCAGTCAGAGTTGGTCAACATCTGGCGATTATGGTGTAATTGTTTCTCGGAAATTTCTACCATATTGGGTGGGTTGCTCTGCCCTATCCAATGTCGCATCTTTTCTGGTAGCAGCCAATCTTTCAATCGTGTATGAATCAGCCGCGTCAAAGTTTCTTCATTCTTCAACGCACTAGCGGTTAACTGCACTAAGACAGACTGCAAGTTGGAATGGGTGCGTGTATAAGACAAGTGAGCAACAGAACTGTAGTGAATATCTCCAGAGAGAATAACTATTTGTTGACGTTCTTCAAACAAGGTGGTTAGAAATTTCGCCAGTGCCTCCATATTAATGTTCCAAGCATCTCCAACATCAGTTGAAAAAACTTTCTCTTGTTTTAAGTTCCAATGGTGAATCCAATCAACGACTTGCATTCCAAATACATTCGTGGGTGCAATCACAAATGTATTTTGAATCTGAGTTTCTTCAGCTACTTGTTGTAAAGGTAAAACTAGTTGTTGCTCAAAGGCTTGCGGACACAACAGCATTGGCGGTGCGATTGGTTTTTGATCGGCTGGATAACCCCGCCAAGTACGTGTATCCAGCACAATTACTTCATGGCAATCGCTCCTGACTATATAGTGCCAAGTCAGTGCTTCAGGATCTCGATCCAGAATGAATACCGAACCGTCTCGGACTAAAATAGGTAAGCCTGTAGCGGGATCGTTGGCTGGCATCCCGACATAACGAGCGATCGCTTCATTAGCCTTTGCATCCATCCCAAGGGATGCTGACCAAGCTTGTGCTGCCTTCAACAACTTTTCACCGGCTTTACCCTTTGCAAATTGCCCTGGTGTATTGCCCCATCCTTGAAACACCGTGTAAGCTAACAAAGCATTTTGGACTATTCTTCGCCCCAGGGGACGACCTAACACCCGCAAACACCAAGCTTGGTTTAAGTTCCAGTCATCACTAACATCATGGTCATCAAAGATAGTGTACATCGGGATATTGGCAAGGGCGCGACGCACTTTCCAAAGGGTGTAGATAAATTGGCGTAAATGCCAGACTGCTTTATTCCAATCTTTGATAGCATGGCGATCGCGCGTTACTTGGTGTCCTTTAGGAAATGTAGTCGGCCAGCACACTGGCGACCAAGCTAGTAAATAAGTAGCGTAATATTCACCCAAGCTGAAAAGATGACTGTTAACTTTCTCCGATTTATTATGTAATCCTGCGGTCAAACCAGCTTGATTTGTCGCCACATCAGTCCGTTCTCCAGGGGGGAGTTGCTGGGGAGTACAGTAAACTCCATTCACCGGAAGTTGTTCTTCCCAACCCAAGAGGGCATCACCAAGAGTAGTTGCAACCCACAACGAAGGATCTGCTACATCATCGCCATAAATTTGATCTCCAGTCATGAATAGCTGGTGAGGGCGATGTTGGGGTTGATTGGCTGAAGCCTCAATTAAACTGTCAAGAATCGGCAGTGCATCAAACCCATGACCATGAGGTTTACGGCAGGAAGCATGGACAATTTGCAAATCTTGCAGACGGTTTGGCGGCAAAACAAAGGTTGGTTTTTGATGAGCGAAGTAGCTGATGCTGACTGTAGGTAAAGAGTTTGAGCATAATGCTTGTTGCATTTGCCGGGTTTGGTCTGCAATAGTAAACTGGAGATCGTAAGCATAGAGGCGATCGCTAGTTAGGCGACATCCAACCTGAGATCGAGCCGTTATTGCAACTACATGAAGATTTTTACCCAGAGCAAAGGTAGAGCGTTCTCCCTCTAATAAACAATTTCCTAGCGCTTCACCATCATTTGTTGTTTCATAAACCTTGAGTTCTACTTTACAAGACTGTTTCAGAGCCACCCATACTGTCACTGACTCTGGTTCAGTATGTTTTAGGATTGGCCCCGCCAAAATTAGTGGCAGTTGTTGTAAAAACTCGTCCCCAGCTTGATACTTCATTGCAAACAGCTGACAAAATGGTGGGTTTTAGATGATATTGCTTTATTTATATAATCCAATCACCAAATGGGGACGAGTTTTTCGCCATTCCTTAATCTGACATATTCATGATGAGCGATGCCTTCTGTGCGAGACGCTACGAAGAAGGCAAGTTAGAAACAATGTTAGGATTTAGTGTTGAATAGATAGCCTGCAATACGGTTCAGTTAATGTTTTTTGATGGAAATTCTAGATCGTAAAGACGCGATGAATCGCCGTCTCTACAATAATCAGTCTTTTGTAGAGACGGCGATTTATCGCGTCTCCTGCCTTAACCGAATAGTATTGAGATAGCCAACAGCTGTACAACCGAAATCATAAAACGATCGAGACTACCCAAAATGGTTTGCTAGTTTTAGCAATTTCCTTATGGAAGAATGTGCTTTGGGACGAGCGAGACACCCATCCCACAAGAGTAATGAATTTACTTAATTCCGAGCGATACCTTCTTGACGCGCTGCTTGTTGCACAGCAGCAGCAACAGCTTTGGCTACTCGCTCATCAAAGACTGAAGGAATAATATGCTCCCGATCCAAATCTGAAGGCTTGACTAAAGAAGCGATCGCATTTGCCGCTTCTAAGTACATTGTGGTAGTAATCGTCTTTGCCCGACAATCTAAAGCACCACGGAATACCCCAGGAAAAGCTAGGACGTTATTGATTTGATTCGGATAATCACTGCGACCGGTAGCGATAACAGCAACATCTTTGCTGATTAATTCTGGTTGAATCTCTGGAATGGGATTTGCCATTGCAAACACAATCGGGTCTTTCGCCATCGATTGTACCATTTCTGGTGTCAAAACTCCCGGTGCGCTAACACCAATAAACACATCTGCACCTTGCATTGCACCCGCTAACGTACCTTGAGCTTTCACGGCAAATTCGAGTTTTTCTTCTGTCAAATCGGTGCGACTATTAGAGATAATCCCTTTAGAGTCGCACATCCAGATTTTTTCTGCCCCAGCTTTACGGAGTAAGCGAGCGATCGCTATTCCCGCCGCCCCAGCACCGTTAATCACGATGCGGATTTCTGCCATTGTCTTATGTACCAGTTTTAGAGAGTTAAACAATGCTGCTAAGGTGACAATGGCTGTACCGTGCTGATCGTCATGAAAAACGGGGATATCTAACTCATCGCGCAATCTCTTTTCAATTTCAAAGCAGCGAGGTGCAGCGATATCCTCTAAATTCACACCCCCAAAAACTGGCGCGATATTCTTAACTGTCTGGATAATCTCTTCTGTATCTTGGGTGGCCAGACAGATGGGAAAAGCATCTAACCCAGCAAATTCCTTGAATAGCATTGCTTTGCCTTCCATGACTGGGAGAGCAGCAGCTGGGCCGAGATTTCCTAATCCCAAAACGGCACTACCATCGGTAACAATAGCAACAGTGTTTTGTTTGATGGTTAACTTGTAAACTTCCTCTGGATCTTGAGCGATCGCCGTACAAATTCGACCGACTCCGGGCGTATAAGCCATTGCTAGATCGGATACACTCTTCAGAGGAATTCTGCTAGTAATGCTGATTTTGCCACCGCGATGCAAATTAAAGGTGCGATCGTAAACACTGAGTAACTTGATGTCTGGCAATGCTTTCACTGCTTGCACAATGGTTTCAGCATGTTCGGTACTAGCAGCATCTACAGTCAAATCGCGGGTGGATTCTTTGCGGGTTTGCTCGATTAGATCGATTTGACCGAGATTACCGCCAGTAGCTGCGATCGCCTGGGTTATCGACGCTAACATTCCCACACGATTGGGAATCTGCAAGCGCAGCGTCAAACTAAAACTAGAATTAGGAGTTAGGTCTGTCATGTTGATTTTGGATTTTAAGTTTTAGATTTTATATTGAATTGAGACGAAAACTAAAGTCTGATATTCGTGGTCAGTGGAAACACAATTAAAGTTAGTTTACTTACTGCTAGCAGTTTTGATAATTATTTTTATTTATATCAGTGTATTTACCAATCTAAATGAGTCACAATTTAGTAATTGTACCCAAAGACAGCAGATATTTTTTTAAAATTTTATTACTCAGCAACCTTGCCTAGCTAAATGTTCAACAAATTCTGTGTGTTCTTGTGAATTTAACCCTTGTTGCAACACTGCTAAAACTTGCGTCATATCTCCTGTAATTAGTGAGGTGACGGCTAACCACAAACCTGGAAATACTCTACTTTTAATCACACCATCTGCATCCGCCACCAGTGGTAAATATTCACCATTTTGCAAACAGAACCTTAGAAATCGCGGCTACACAAACTCTCGTCCACCTGCGCGGACTAACGCCAAAAGAGGGTTTTAAATTTAATCTGACGAGAGTAATAAAAGAGCGCTAATGTCTTAGTTAGCTAAATAAAAAGCACCCCCCAGCAATGGAGGGCGCTTTTTATTTAGCTAATCTTCAGAATTAACCGTTGATAGCAGGAGCAGTCATTGCTACAGGAGTAACTTCACCAGCAGCTAAGTCTAGGGGGAAGTTGTGAGCGTTACGCTCGTGCATTACTTCCATACCCAAGTTAGCGCGGTTGATTACGTCTGCCCAGGTGCTGATAACGCGACCTTGGGAGTCAATGATTGATTGGTTGAAGTTGAATCCGTTCAGGTTGAACGCCATCGTGCTGATACCCAAAGCGGTGAACCAGATACCGACGACAGGCCAAGCTGCGAGGAAGAAGTGCAGCGAACGGCTGTTGTTGAAGGAAGCGTATTGGAAGATCAAACGACCGAAGTAACCGTGGGCTGCAACGATGTTGTAGGTTTCTTCTTCTTGACCGAACTTGTAACCGTAGTTAAGAGATTCGGTTTCGGTGGTTTCACGCACCAATGAAGAAGTTACTAGAGAACCGTGCATTGCAGAGAACAAGGAACCGCCGAATACACCAGCCACACCTAACATGTGGAAGGGGTGCATCAAGATGTTGTGTTCTGCTTGGAACACAATCATGAAGTTGAAGGTTCCAGAGATACCCAAAGGCATACCATCAGAGAAAGAACCTTGACCGATGGGGTAGATCAAGAATACTGCGGTAGCGGAAGCCAAAGGTGCGCTGTAAGCTACACATATCCAAGGACGCATACCCAAGCGGTAAGAAAGTTCCCACTGACGACCGAGGTAGCAAGCGCAACCGATCAAGAAGTGGAAAACTACCAACTGGTAAGGACCACCGTTGTACAACCACTCATCTAAGGAAGCAGCTTCCCAAATTGGGTAGAAGTGCAAACCGATAGCGTTGGAGGAAGGTACTACTGCACCAGAGATGATATTGTTCCCGTAGATCAAGGAACCTGCGACTGGTTCGCGGATACCATCAATGTCTACTGGAGGTGCTGCGATGAAGGCAATTACGAAGCAGGCAGTAGCAGCTAGTAGGGTTGGGATCATTAGAACACCAAACCAACCGATATATATACGGTTGTCGGTGCTGGTGATCCACTCGCAAAAGCGATCCCATACGTTAGCGCCAGAGCGCCGTTGTAAGGTTGTGGTCATGGTTTTATAAGTGCTGTTTTTTGTTAGAAATGGAACAAGCAGATATTATTTTCGCCTGTTAAATTACAGTCTACATGAATTTACTTGGATGCGGACTGTGGCTTAATATTCTGTAATTAAATTCCTTAAAAAGCTCATCAAAATGTAAAGTTTTACTACTTAAACAAGACTGATAAGAGTGATATATTAACTCTCTGTAAGGCATTTCAACACCAGACTAGCTATAACTTTCAATGATGCGATCGCCTATTTAATTCTCTTTACATTCCTTTACAAATCGCCTGTTTAGAAAATTTTAATTTTTGTTGATTTGTAACAAAATAATAAGTTGTAAATTGCCTTATGTTGCTGTCGATCGTTTGTAGAAACTTAAAAATCAAAGTATATGTAGGGCAAACTACCTTCAGGAGCTAATAACCAAACAGCGTAGAAACATAGAGGGACAAAGACAAGCTTAATAGGCCAGCTAAACTCTAACTTCAGCATTCTATTGAAGGTATAGACTATAGCCATCATGGCCGCTAAGGCTAGAAATACCCAAGTAAGTTGGTATTGACTGATGTTTAAGGCTTCTACATAGACTTTTTCGGCAAACTGAGCGTCAGCAGGATAACCCAAAAGGTGTCGAATTACTAAAGAAGAGTCTTGGAGATTAGGTAGACGGAACCAAATCCAAGAGGTAAAAACCATCAGTTGAGTCAATAACCAAGCGACAAAGATACCTAGAGGATTTTGCCAGAAATGTTCTAGATTTTCAAAGCGATCGCTCATCGCATCTGTAAGGCGATGAACCACCAAAGCTAACCCGTGGAATATGCCCCAAATGACATAACCCAAAGAAGCCCCGTGCCAGATACCAGCGATTAGCATCACAATAAATAAATTCCAGCAGGTACGGATTAAACCCCGACGGGAACCACCCAAAGGAAAGTAGACATAGTTACGCAGCCAATCTCCTAGAGTCATGTGCCAGCGCCGCCAAAATTCTCCAATACTGGTGCTGAAGTAGGGAAAGTCAAAATTCTCAGGTAGAACCAAGCCAAAAAGCAAGGCACTCCCACGGGCAATATCTACGTAACCATTGAAATCTAGATATAACTGCAAGCCGTAGGCGAATATAGCTAACCAGAGATCGGTACTACCGGCCCGTTGTAAGTTACCAAAACATAAATCGACAAAAATTCCCAGGTGGTCTGCAAAAATACCTTTTTTGACTGCGCCTCTGGCAATTAACCATAGCGCCTCTGCTACTCTATCGGCACTGGGAAAATCTAGCGTATTGAATTGATTTGCTAAGTTGTGATAGCGCGTAATCGGGCCGGAAATCAGTTTGGCGAAGAATAATTTGTAGGTGGCAAATTTGAGAAACTGCTCAGTAGCAGGGGCACCGCGATAGACATCGATTAAATAGGCAATGCATTCAAAGGTGAAAAATGAAATTCCCAAAGGTGCAATCAATTTAAAGGAATTATCCGGTGAGTTGGTTTGGATATTGAAAACAAACTTGAATAAAGGGGTTAGATACTTAAAAGTTAATAATAGTAAAACATTTAGAGTTATACCCAACCACAAAAGTTTTAGACGACGACGATTCCAGTCACCTTGAGCAAATTGCCACTCTTCATTAGAAATTTGCCAGTCAAGAGAATGTTTTCCTGGTGATGTATTTTTTCCAATCTCCAGTCCCACACGGAAATTAATAAACGTTAATGCTAATAGTAATGGTATGTATTGGATGTGCAAAGATGCGTAAAACACCAAACTAGCAATTAACAACGTCCATAGTCGCAATTTCTGTTGTGCTAAAGACCAGTAAATTCCTAAAACACTCAACAAGAACAGCCCATAGAAAATTGATATAAAGTTCATTTTTTAGTCATTTGTCATTTGTCATTTGTCATTTGTCATTTGTCATTTGTCATTTGTCATTTGTCATTTGTCATTTGTCATTT
>NZ_NOLI01000044.1:0-50423 GCF_002245975.1 Nostoc sp. 'Peltigera membranacea cyanobiont' 213
TCCCCAGTCCCCAATACCCCATTTCGATCCGTTACAACTTCCAGAAAACCCAGTGGAACGCCTGGGTATTTTACACAGCTTTCCTGATTGGATTATTCAAGTATGGTTAGAACAACTAGATTTTGAAGAGACAGAACAACTGTGTGAATGGATGAACCAATCACCAACGATTGACTTGCGTATCAACCCTCTTCGCACTTCCACCGAGGAAGTTGAGGCGGCTTTGCAATCTGTTGGTATTTTGGTAAAGCGGATTCTTCATTTACCCCAAGCTTTACGATTTATTGGTAATACTGGGTCAATTCAAAAACTACCTGGTTTTAAAGAAGGTTGGTGGACTATACAAGATAGTAGCGCCCAATTAGTAAGTCATTTGCTTGACCCCCAACCAGATGAGGTGATAATTGATGTCTGTGCTGCACCAGGTGGTAAAACAACCCACATCGCTGAGTTAATGGCAGATAAGGGAAAAATTTGGGCTTGCGATCGCACTTCCTCTCGTCTTCGCAAACTTCAAGAAAATTCTCAACGCCTGAATTTACAATCTATTCAAATGTATACTGGCGACAGCCGCCAATTTAACCAATTTCAAAACACCGCAGACCGGGTATTGCTAGATGCTCCATGTTCCGGTTTGGGAACAATGCACCGTCATGCTGATGCTCGTTGGCGACAGACACCAGAATCTGTCCGGGAACTTTCGGTGCTGCAAAAAGAATTGTTAACACATACATCAACTTTTGTCAAACCTGGTGGTGTATTAGTGTATGCCACCTGTACATTGCATCCAGCAGAAAACGAAGAAGTGATTTCGGCATTTTTAGCTAAGTCACCTGATTGGCAAATTGAGTCTCCCGCGGGCTTTGAGTTACCTGAGTTTGTCCGTAGCACGCCTCAAGGTTGGTTTAAAGTCTGGCCCCATCAACAAGACATGGATGGCTTTTTTATAGTTCGCTTAAGAAAAACCAATAATTCCGAATGAATACTGTTTAGGATTGTACGATTTGGTGGAGGTCTTAATCTACCAGAGGAGGCAGCAATGGTTAGCCCTTCCAATGTCAAAAACTTAGTTAAAATCCTGATTGGAGCCGCCTGGATTGATGGCAGAATCCAGCCGGAAGAACGGCAATATCTCCGTGAAATAGCCCAAGCAAAAGGTTTGGCTAACGATCCAGAAATTAAGCCTTGGCTGTACGAATTAGTTCCTGTACAGCCAAAAGAGTGCTATGAGTGGGTGCAGGAGTATTTAGGCGATCGCCCAAGTCTTGAAGATTGTGAAAATCTGATTGAAGCCATCAGTGGCTTAATTTATAGCGATGGTGAAGTTGCCGTCGAAGAAGCCAGACTCTTGACGGAATTGCAGCATATAGTGAAGCCGAATGATTCAATTCAACCGGCTCACACTGCACTTCTTAAACAAATTCAAAAGCTTTACCGTCGTTGGGTTGAAGTGCAAAACTAATCACAGTTAAAAGTTCATAGTCTAATGACTAATGACTAAATTATGACTTCGGTTCACCCAGACCCGGAGTTTCTTCTTTATCAACTTTAGGTACAAAATCAGGACGCTCTTTGCTTTCCCAACCTGCGGGGCGTTTCGAGTTGTACCAAGCTATTGAACCTATGGTTACAGCAGCAATAAAACCGACGACATAGACCAAAGTGAAAGCATAAGGAAACTGCCCACCACCTGTTGCGACTGAATCTGCTGCCTGCATCAATATATGCATGAGTATATTCTCCAATGTTAAGTAACACTACTTGACACACTATAGAATGAGCGTATCACTTAACATCCTCCCCTAGTTTAGTTTTAGCAACTTCATATTGCATAGAAAAGGGTAGAGGGAAGGGACAAGGGGGACAAGGGGGACAAGGAGAATAGCTATACTCAATGCCCAATTCCCAATTCCCAATTCCCACTCATCATTAATTAGAAGGTCTAAGCCGATCCCGCCAGGATGGTTGTGGCGATGAAGAACCTGAAGAACCTGAACTATTGTCGGGAGAGGAAGATCGCCGAGTTCTTCGAGGCGAGGAAGAATCAGATTCTACTCTTCTAGAGCGCCGCCTGGGAGTAGATGATTCTGAAGAAGAGTTACTGGAAGTTGATTCTTCACTGCGATCGCGCCTTCTCCGTCTTGGGGTATAGTCGCTAGATTGCTGGTCTTCTTGAGAATAGCTTCTCCTGCTTCTACGTCTCCTCGATGAATCACTATCTTCAGAATTAGAATTTCTAGAACTTTCCTCAACTGAATCCTCATCAGCAGAAATAGAACGATTCAGCAATTGTTTCGGCTTGACTGCTTGGGCTTTAATAGTACCTTTACGACCTTCTAACTTGGGTCGTTTGGGAAATTTTTCTACTGGCATCCCCTCTACCGCTTTTTCCATAAATTCGTGCCAGGTGTAAGCGGCGCTACTACTGCTACCATCTGTGGGGCGGTTATTATCGTTACCTAACCACACCCCTGTCACCATCTGGGGAATGTAGCCAATAAACCACAAATCGCGGGCTTCGTCGGAGGTGCCGGTCTTGCCGGCAACTTGTCTATTATCTAACTGAGCAGCACCACCAGTTCCAGCTTCTACGACGTTGCGTAGCATCCAAGTCATGATGGCGGCACTATCAGCGTCAACGGCCCGTTGAGACTTGAAATTAGCTGACCAAATCACCTTGCCTTGGCGGTTGAGGATGCGAGTAATACCATGAGGCTCTGTGTGCAATCCAAGAGTAGCAAAGCTACCATAAGCGCTGGTCAACTCTAGCAGATTCACTTCGTTTGAGCCGAGAGCTAAGGAATAGGTGGGCTTGAGTTCAGATTTTATCCCCATATCATGGGCAAGTTTAATCGTTGGGGCAAATCCCACATCAATCAATACCTTCACCGCAATAATATTAATAGAGCGGGTGAGGGCATCTCGCATGTTCATTGAACCGTGGAAGTTTTTACCATAGTTTTTTGGTTCATAACCATCTACTACAAGGGGTGCATCCTCATAGGTATCGTAGGGGCTTTTACCGCTAGCGATCGCAGTAGCATATACAAACCCTTTAAATGTCGATCCTGGCTGCCGTTGTGCCTGGGTTACACGATTAAACTGGTTTTTACCAAAGTCTTTTCCCCCAACCATTGCCTTAATTTCACCACTCCGGGGGTCAATGGCCACCATTGCTGCTTGCTTAAAGTTCTCCCAGCGTCCTTGATTTCGCAGTGTTTTGGCAACTGCTTCTTCTCCTACCTTCTGCCAAGTCGGATTCAACGTAGTTTCCACTACTAGACCCCCACTTTTTAGCACATTAGAAGAAACGTATTTCGGCAATTCTTTTTGGATATAGCTGGTAAAGTAGGGTGATTCTACTTGCACTCGCTTGGGTAAACTGCTTTTGAGGGTTAGTGGCTCTTGGGCTGCTGTCTGTCTTTGCTCTGGTGTAATAACTCCATCCTCTTGCATCCGTTGCAATACCAGATTTCTCCGCCGGATTGCCGCTTCGGGATTCTTATCTGGAGCGTATAAGCTAGGAGCAGGAGCTAATCCCGCAATCGTTGCCATTTCTGCAAGAGAAAGCCGATCTGGCGATTTACTAAAGTATACCCAGGCGGCATCTGCCACACCATAAGCTCCCGATCCCAAATAAACCAGATTCAGGTAACGCTCTAGAATCTGGTCTTTGGTTAGCTCATGCTCCATTTTTTGGGCGAGGCGGACTTCCTTGAGTTTGCGCCAGATTGTCTGTTCTTGTTTCAAAAACAGAATCCGCGTTAACTGTTGGGTGATGGTGCTACCACCTTCTACTACACCTTGCGATCGCAAATTATTCAAACTTGCTCTCAAAATTCCTTGTGCATCGACTCCGTTGTGTTGCTTAAATCTTCTATCTTCTGAGGCGATGAAAGCTTTTTTTAAATTATCTGGTATTTGTTCTAGCTTTAACTGTTCTCTAGTCGCTTCACCTTGTTGTTGTAATATACTTCCATCAGCAGCTTTGATCGTCAGTGTTTGCTCTCTCAAGACAGCATTCAACTCGGACTGATTTGGCAAAGTGCGGTCTATTAGACTGATGCCGTAGATGAAGGCAACTATCCCACCACCGACACCTAAACCTGCCCAAAACCATAAGCGACGATAGAGTGCTTTACCGCCAGTTGCCTGATTGGTCTTCATCCTAGATGGTAAAATTTTCATTTTGCTCAGTAACTGCCTCGTCTGCGCCAGATGTGCTGGTGGTAAGCTCTCATTTGTTCCTCCTTGTCCAGAGTCACTCAAATTAGTTGGTCTTCGCTTGAACCAGGAGGTAAGCTTCCCCACGTCAGTTCCTCGCTCAAAGTAGTAAATATCTAACCACCATCAATCAGCTTTGGGGTTATAGCACCACCATTGTGTTAGTATAATATCCTATAAATAATTAACTAGATTCATCCATAAAATAATGTTTTTTAGATTTAGTTAATTTAGTTTTGTCACAAATGCTGCAATTATCCCAACTATTCGGAATATAAGTACATAGAAGTATCCACAAAGACATTCCAAAAATAGCTTACATCAGGAGAGTGCAATGCCTGGGTTGGACTACGCCTACACTCAGCCGAAAAGAAGCGCTGTCGCCCTTGGTAGTAATATCGGCGATTCCCAGACACTTTTAGAAGCAGCTATCCAAACTTTAGCCCAAACCCCAGGAATTATTTTAGAAGCTAGATCCAATTGGTACCAAACCAAAGCTGTGGGGCCACCACAGCCAGATTATCTAAATGGCTGCGTCACATTGCAGGTAGAGATGCTACCCCAGCAGTTATTAGAAATTTTGTTAGGAATTGAACAACAATTTGGGCGCGTGCGTCAAGAACACTGGGGGCCGCGAACCCTGGATTTAGATTTGTTATTATATGATGACTTTATACTGGATACACCAAATCTCCAAATTCCCCATCCACGAATGCGGGATCGGGCCTTTGTGTTAGTACCACTGGCAGAAATTGCCCCAGATTGGATAGAACCAGTTTCTGGGTGTGTTATTAAAGGACTGCTGAAAGAGGTAGACTGTTCTGATGTATGTTTAATTGATGGGCAATTAAAATTACCATCCTTAAACACAGAAGAAGACTGATATCACCTCTGTACTTAACAGATAATCAGATTTTACTATGCCATTAGGTAGAGAATTACCACAACTACTAAGACAACGCCTGTTTCATAAAGGACGCAAGTTTGATTTTGAAGTCAATCGCTTGCGTTTGCCTAATAAATCGGAAGGAGAATGGGAATGTATTCGTCACCCTGGTGGCGCTCTCGCTGTACCGGTGACACCAGAAGGTAAACTTGTACTGGTGCGCCAGTATCGTTTTGCAATTCAGGGACGGATATTAGAATTTCCGGCGGGAACTTTGGAAGCAAAGGAAGAACCTTTGGAGACAATACAGCGCGAAATCGAAGAAGAAACTGGCTATACTGCCAAAAAATGGGACAAATTAGGCGAATTTTTCTTAGCGCCTGGTTATTCTGATGAAATTATCTATGCTTTTCTGGCGCGAGATTTAGAAAAGCTGGAGACACCACCAGAACAAGATGCAGACGAGGATATCGAAACTGTGTTTTTGACTCCCGAAGAATTAGAGAAAGCGATTCTGGAGGGAGAACCAGTAGATGCTAAATCAATTTCTAGCTTTTTTCTGGCGCGTCCATTTTTAGTTTAATACCTTTATGCTGCTAGAGTTAGCAATTGCAGATGCTTACGGTGCAGGTTTTGAATATGCTGACGAAGCAATCGTTAACAACGATTTGAGTCGATACGTTCAACATCCCCGTTTTCGACTCATTCCTGGCAGCTATACCGATGACACCCAGATGAGCATTGCCATTGCGGAAGTGATTGTTTCTCAAGCACCGTGGACACCAGAAGTTTTAGCCCATAGCTTTGTTAGAGCTTTTAAACGCGATGAGAGAGAAGGGTATTCTCGAAACTTCTACCATTTTCTGGGAGAAATTCAGGATGGGGAAGAATTTTTAAGCAAAATTAACCCTGATAGTGACAAAAGCGGGGGTGCAATGCGTGCAGCACCCATTGGCATCTATCCCACACCAGAAAAAGTAATTGAAGCGGCAACAATTCAAGCAGCAATTACCCACAATACACCCGATGGGATCAATGCTGCCGTTGCCGCCGCTCTAATGTCGCATTACTTTATCTATCGATTGGGAGAAAAACGTAAATTAGGACAGTTTCTCAAAGGTTATGTCTCTGGAGAATGGAATAAACCTTGGGAAGGTAAAGTAAAATCCAAAGGCTGGATGAGTGTCAGGGCTGCAATTACTGCGGTAATCCGAAATGACAGTATGAGCGAACTTTTACAAGATTGTATCGCTTTTACTGGAGATGTAGATACAGTAGCTGCGATCGCTTTGGCTGCTGGTTCTTGTAGCGAAGAAATTACACAAGACATTCCCAATCATCTCGTTACAGGGTTGGAAAATGGAGCTTACGGTAGAGATTATCTCATCGACTTGGATAAGCAGCTGATGCAGCTTAAATCAGTTCCCTAACTTTCTGTTGGTTGGATAACTCTACTATCAATCGGTAGTGAGAAATCACGCGACCATTCATTCCACGAGCCAAAATAATTTCTGGCAGAAATTCCCGCCTCTTCAAGGGCTATCAATGTATTAGCAGCCCTTGAACCCTTAAAGCAGTAAACGTATACAATAGACTCTGAAGTAATACCTACAGACTGACAAATTTCGAGAATTTCACTTGGCGAACGGAATGTAGGGATTTCCGATTCCGAATTCATCAGCCGATGCCATTCTAACCATACTGAGTTAGGGATTCTACCTTTGCGAGGACAAAAATCAGCATGGTAGGGAGAAGAACTCAGTCCAAACCATTCATTGCGATCGCGCACATCTAATTTTATAATTGCTGGATTGGTAACTGCTTGCAACATATCGGCAGTAGTCACCATCATGTCAGCATTGGGATGCAATCTAAATATGCTGCTTTCAGGTAATGGTACTTCATCGGTAGTAGGCAATCCTTCTGTCAGCCACGCTCTATATCCTCCCTGTAAAATAGATACCTGAGTGCAACCCAAATACTTCAGTAAGAAAGCTGCTCGACAAGATTGACCATAACCTTTATTTAGACTATCTTCATACACAATTAATCGTTCTACACCCGATATTCCCAGCTTGCTCATAATTTCTGCAAAATACTCTTGTAATTCCTTTAATCCTGCTGGGGAAGAATTCTCTAAAAGATAGGTGAAAAAATCTCTAATATTTATGGATGTAGGGATATGAGAAATAGCATAGTCTTCGGGAGTTCGCGTATCGATAATGACAGCCTGTGATGACTTTTCTGCTAACAGGGACGTGAGTTCTTGAGGAGAAATGAGGAGTTTTGTATTCACGCTTTCATGCTTCTGTTATCGTACCATTAGGCATTATCGCGCTCGGTAGATTTGCATTTTGGAATGCAAATCACAGAAGAATGAATGTTGAATGTTACGAGAGAACTTTTGTGCCTGTGTTGTTTTAAAATCAAGGCGAGAGTCGAAAATTCAAAGTAAAATAACCCAGCATCGCTAAGTTCTCTTGAGTCCAGTTATGGTGCGGCGCTGACGACAGAATCCTTTTTTCTCACCATCTCTATGTATAAATAATTGCAAGAAAAATTAAAACATAATTATTTAGTTCTTAGTACTTGTATAATTACATAACCAATTAATGTTATCTAAGCATCTTTTGTATATTCCACCTTGTGTTTTTTTAGCATAATTATTTTTTTAAATAGGTCAATGAATCTGTTACGAATTTCTGTTGATATGGGATATCTTAGTAATTACTATGTCAATCAATCCGGATCTCATTAACTTCTTCGGAAAATCTCTGTAAATAAATCCAACACTATCCTCACAGCACTACATGAAACTACGCTGGTTGTTACTGAGTTTTACAAGTATTCTTTTACTATCATCCCCAGCAAAAGCGAATCCCAACACAAATCAAGTTGGCAATGTAAATGACTGGAGTGCAAATCAACCAGCTATTTCTGATTTACAACTCCCAAAACTGAAATTTATTCCTCCGGTTCCTCTAGGAGATTCTGTCAACCCTATAAATAATTCTAAATTCACTGGTATAGTCCCTCTGGGACGCGAGATATCAGAACTAAAAACTCCTATTAAAGCATTAATGGCTCGTTATAGATTCCTCACCCCCGGAATCTTTTTTATGGACTTACAAACAGGGGATTATTTTAGTTTTAACGGTGATAAAGCTTTTTCTGCCGCAAGCACAATTAAGTATCCAATTTTGATTGCTTTGTTTCAGGAAGTAGATGCAGGAAGAATCAAACTAGGTGAAACTTTGATAATGCGACGGAAACATGTCGCTGGTGGTTCTGGAGATATGCAGTATCAACGAGTGGGAACTAAGCTGAGTCTCTTGCAAACTGCAACCAAGATGATGACGATTAGTGATAATACTGCTACAAATATGATTATCGATCGATTAGGTGGTGCATCTAAATTAAATCAAAAGTTTCGCACTTGGGGATTACAAAGTACTGTGATTCACAATATGCTTGGAGACTTTAAAGGAACTAATAAAACTAGTGCAAAAGACTTGGTACGACTGTCAGCATTGGTTACAAATAATCAGTTAATTTCTGGTACAAGTCAATCCCAAGTTTTGGGTATTATGATTCGTTGTCACAATAAAAGTTTGCTCCCATCTGGCTTAGGTTCTGGTGCAAATATTGCTCATAAAACAGGTACTCTCCGATTTGTATTAGGTGATGCGGGTATCATTGAAACGCCATCAGGTAAGCGTTATTTAGCAGGAATTTTCGTGCGTAGACCGAATAATGACATTAGGGCTAGGGATTTTATTCGTCAAGTTTCTCGGGTAATGTATGGCTACTTCGATCGGACAAAAATCAGTAATCTACCCTAATTATTTGTTGGGCATGAAGGATAAATTCTAAATTTTGGCTTTAATTATAGACAGGACTTACGCATCTGTCACAAGCAATGGCGCGGTGTAACCGCGCCGCGGGCCAAAAAACTACGCGATAAACATGGAAACAGCAGGACGTTTTAGCTGAAATTAATTTATTTCCGCCTACGCCTAGCTACTTCCCTTGAGGTATGGGGCTAATTTAAAATCTAAAATTTATTAATTAATCTCCTTTTTGGACGATATCATCATCAATCGATGGCTCCCGATTCACATTGGGACTATCTGCTGTCCAATTATCATCGACTCTCGCAGATTCAGAAATTATCACCAACTCAGTCTCTTTGTTATGATTATTTCCCCATTCATCTAAAACATCTTTAATTAACACTTCTTGCAACCAAATCTTAGCGACAACAGTCAGGGGTAGCGCTAGAAATAATCCTAAAAAGCCAAAGAAAGTGACGAAAAATAGCTGGGCAATTAAGGTTATGGCGGGTAGCAATGAGACTTGATGCGCCATCACGACGGGCGTAATGAAATTGCTCTCAACCTGTTGAATGATAAAGTAGAGAATCAAAACAGCGATCGCTTTCCAAGGTTCATCTAAGAAAGCGATCGCCATTGCTGGGATTACACTCATCGTTGGCCCCAGGTTGGGAATTAAGTTAAAAAATCCCGCTAAAACCGCTAAAGCTAGTGCTGCCTTGACATGCAAAATTAATAAGCCAATAAAACTCATCACCCCCACTACACAGATGGCAATGAAAGCGCCTGTAATCCATCCCTCCAAGGAGACTTCACATTGATCTAAAATCCCATCTACCCGTCGTCGATAAAATGAGGGGAAAAGCCGCACAAATACTTTCCGGTAAGCTAGGGGATCGGCTAACATCATTCCTGTTAAAACCAACACTAGCAAAATCTTGAGGACGACTTCCAAAGAGCCAGATACAAAGGCAAAAGAGTTTCCCAGCAAGCGATTGACGAAGGGTTGTACTTGTTGGATGAGACTGTTGATATCTGGGATATATGAAACTAACTGGTCAGGAATACGAGTTCTCAGGGCATCAAGCCAACTATTAAAGCGCCCAAACCCTTTAGGAACTTGATAGGTTAGTTCTTGAAACTGCTGGGCAAATGGCGGCACAATTAGCCAGAAAAAACCCACAACACCTGCGAAAAAGATAGCTACTGCTAGGAGTACAGCGAATCCACGCTTCATTCCAAAGCGTTGAAAGCGTTTTGCTAGCCGATTTAAGGTGGTGGCTAAGACAACTGCGGCAAACATCAGCAAAAGCACTTCCCGAATTTGCCACAGGATGTATAAAGAAAGAAGTATGGCGATTAAGCCGATCCATTGACCGAGGTTCACAGGCTGACTCCCAACGGTTGGCGAGATGCAATTTTATTGTAATTAAGCTAGGTTAGCTGATTTTAGTAACTTGTGCGTAGATGCTCCCAAGTTAATTTTGTTTCTGTGCTTGAAATCGCCACAGGAGAGCGATCGCAATTATTGCGATCGGTAACAATATTATGGTTAGCGCGTTGGTTGCTGTCGCCGGAATTGATAGATTTGGCCCTGCATACTTAATCAAGAACGATAACAAAGCCGAGAGTAAAAGCAGTTTCAGAACCAATCCTAGTTGATTTTCCATAAAAATATTTGTGTAGATATAAAAATTTTGGCTGTATCGCCCAGTTTCTAGAATAAACCTACAGATACAATCCTTTGCAACTTTCTTGAGGAAATGCGATGCCGAGTTCGGCAACCTTGCGGAACGCTTTATTTACGTCAAACTCAGCCAACCAAAAACTTGTTCTCCAGTCAATTCCAACTCAATACCCTCCAGGATGGGTAATTTATCGGTAGCTTCGTATAATTCCACTCGCTGTCCAGGAAAAATCCCCAGCACACTTTCATCTTCAGCGTTGATTAACCAGCCTAGTTCAGTACCATTGCGCGAACAATGCAATAATTTACTCAACACTTTTTTTAACCTTTGGTCTGGGGAAAGAATCTCAATTGCCCAGTCGGGATGAATTTCAAAGCGATTTACAATTCTGCCAGATTGAGTTTTAGGAATTCTGTCCCAGCGAAACACAGAGACATCAGGGACAATAGAAGCACCGCCAAAGGTACAACGTAGTTCTGAGAAAGCGTAAGCAATTTTTTGGCTTTCAGTTACGTTATTAATGACATTACAAAATTTAGCCTGTAGTCGGCTATGTTCACCTTGAGGCATTGGTTTTTGAATGATTTTCCCGTTGATAAAATCTGATGCTGGTTCAGTTTCCGGCAGTTTGAGGAACTCATCTAAAGTTAGTTTAGGTTGAATTGCGATCGCCATAAGTGATTGAAATAGAGGGGATGGTTTTATTATGGGCGATCGCCAAATTCGTCGCAGGCATCGCCAAGTGACAGATATTTTGGTATGAAGTGCGATCGCAATCTTATCTTTGCGTGAGACTACGCCCTAGCCCTCAACCTGCCGCAGTGCCTCTAATTCTTCTGGCGTGAGGGGATTATTTCCTGATTTGAGTGCTTTTATCCAGCGTAGCCGTCGCTGCTTCACATGGACTGAGTAATCAAATATTTCTTTGGTAATTTGACCGAGAGGAGAATTAAATACATCTAATAGGGACGAAATCTGTTCTAGATAGGGTTTGAAGTTTTGAACGTTGGGTTTTTGCTCTTTGATTGCTTTTGCCAAATCAAGTACGGCTTTAGCTGCTTCGGCTCCAGTCTTTGTTACCTCTACGCCTTGTCCCCAGTTCAACTCTTGAATATTTCGCAAAAACTTCCAGAGTTTCGTCATTCCCATAGACTATTCTCCAATACCATAAATTTGGTAAAAATGCACTTGATATTACTTAACTCAGAGTCAACTAGCTAAAAACTTGTTTAATTGTCAGTTCTAACTCGGCATCATTGAGTATAGGCAACTGATAATTTATTGTATATAACTTCACTCGCTACTTGGAAACGCTGTTAGCAGAGTTTTAAGTTTCACGCAGAGGCGCAGAAGCGCAGAGAATTTTGAAAGTTTCTTGTTCGCGAGTATCAAATACTCGTTAACGGAGATAAAAGGTGGATTCATCCAGTTCAAATACTCGTTAACGGAGATAAAAGGTGGATTCATCCAGTTCAAATANCTCGTCAACGGAGATAAAAGGTGGATTCATCTAGTTCAAATACTCGTCAACGGAGATAAAAGGTGGATTCATCCAGTTCAAATACTCTATAATTACGAATTATTTTAACTGCGTTGCCAAATTTTAATCGTCTTATCCAAACTCCCGCTAACCAACATCTCGCCGGAAGCTGTGAAAGCTAATGCTGTGACTATATTCCCATGACCTGTAAACGTACCTAGCAATTCCCCGGTTTGTAAATGCCATAATTTGATGGTTTTATCGGCACTACCACTGGCGATAATTTGTCCATCGGGACTTAGTGCGATCGCATATACTCTATCTCTATGTCCTTTCAGAGTATGCAGTAATTCCCCAGTCTCCAATTGCCAAATTTTAATCGTTTGATCCCAGCTACCACTGACGAGTATTCTACCATCTGCATTAATCGCCAAGGAACGAACGATATGAGAATGACCCATGAGGGTATGCAGTGGTTCTGCGTCCTTTAAACTTTTTATCCCCGTCTGGGGTAAGGTGCGCCAAACTTTGATTTTGCGATAGCTACCTGTAACCAGAGTTTCCCCGTCTCGACTCAAAACCAGGGAATGAGCAGCTGTATCATCTAGAGAAAGGGCGATCGCAACCTGACGTTGCATTAAATCCCAAAACAGAATTTTTCTGTCATCTCCACCAGTAGCTAACATTCTCCCATCTGGGGTAAAGGCAGCACACCGCACTACTCCATTATGTTTGTGCAAAATATCTATTAAGTCTAAAGCACCTACGTGCCAAAGTTTAATTGTGGAATCTGCACCGCAACTCACTAAAGTCTGTCCATCTGAACTAAAAGCTAGGGAATTCACTTCATCCACTAGCCCAGATATCACCCAAGGATACTCTGATAATGTATCTATTAATTCACCTTTGCTTAAATCCCAGAGCTTCGTCTCTCCCCGACTACCACTTGCCAATATGGGTAAGGCTTTACCATTCTTACACCCAGAACTAAAAGCTAGACAATTAATACCTCTGTTGTGTCCTTGCAAAGTTTGCCAGCATTCCCAGTCACCGATTACCTCCTTAAGGCAATGCTCTGATGGTAAAGTCTGTATTGTATCTGCGATCGCCCGATCGTTAATAACTGGCGACGTGTCTTTTTTACCAACAAGTGATTCTAAATACCAACTCACCCCCCCGGCATATAACAAGTTACTCGGATTAATGTAGAGTTTTGTTTCAGTAAGTTCAATTTGATCGGCAGGTAAAAAGCCTGTAATTATACTTTGTCTTTCGTATCCTAACTGACCTGTAGATGGATAAAACAAACAGAGAAAAATTAATACTTGGTGATTTTTTAAATCTTCTTGAGTAACCGACCACTTAATTTTGTCTTTCTTAATACCATTAAAACTTTCTCCATCAGCAACATAAACTTGAACACTTAGCTGAGGGTTATCTTTTAATACATAAGAAAATTTGCTTTCGCCACACAAACTTCCTTCATCATCTAAAACCATATTTTGCAAAGTATCTTGTGATACCTTTTTCACCAACTTCCCCAAACGTTCAGTTATCACCCTATCGACGATTAATTCCCGCAAAAGATAATCTTGGGCTTGTTGCTGGAAGTATTTGGGAAAAGGTATCGTCCAGTCGGGAGGCTCAGGATATTCAGGCGGTATCGGCGGTGGATTTTTGGCGATAACTTCTGCTTGTTGGCGAGAAAGTTCTTGGAGTCTAGCCAATGGTTCGCCCCAAAAAGCCATAATTTCAGTGTGACAACCTTTGACTTGACTTTCCAGTAAAGATAAGTCATAAGTTTTAGGTTTCTTCACACGTTGAAGGAAGTCAGTTTGTTGAGCTTTAAGCAAGCTAATCCAATCCATCTACATTCCTACGGCAAACTATTGCATACCTACGGTAAGCTATACCAATGCAATTACTCAAGTTTATAACCTTAGTTAATTAAAAATTCAGTAATGTTAGTAGTCTAATAAAACACAGCCATTGGCAGATGTTTCCGGGAAGGATAAAGATAGATAGCACTTAGACATTTCATGAACTGATGCAGTTGAAGTATATAGAATTAAATGATGTCAGTCAATTCTAACGGAGATGGATAACAAGATACTGTTTCTAAGGAAACACTTCTAGCTGCAAAGTAAAGTTTAATATGAGAGGCATTTTAAAGGTTGCGCCAACGTTAAGTCAACAAATACCTCCACTAGACTGACTTAGTAACAGTGTTTTTCGGGGAGATTATCTTAAATTGGCGTAAACGGTAAAGTTCGGCTAATTTTAACCTTTGCGTTTTGGTTGTCTGGGGATAGTACTTACATCAGAAGAGTCGCCAAAAGTATCTCTTGTCTCAATCTGTTTAATTTTCATTTGCAAATTTAAGTCATCACTGCTAACAATTGTTTCTAAATTCGCTAATCTTCGCTCTAACAGTTCTATTTGCTGCTGTTGCAAATAGTTAGTTTTTAATTTTTGTTCATCAGAACGCCAAACAGCAACTGTACCAACAGCTGCGCCACCAATAGCAACTAAGGGGAGAATCGCACCGCTTCTAGTAACGGCTGACAGTGGAACGCAAACTCCAAGAATGGCGACTGTAATAACCCAGATTCTGGTGGTGGCAGATAACCTGACATCTTGGTATTGTTCTAGATTTGGTTGAGATTTCTTAGCCATAAGTCTATCCAAGAAAAGTTATTTGTTAGATTCGCACAATTGCTTACCAAAATACTTCCTACAATGGGGTTAAGTATAATTGCTCTACGAAAGATGACAGTTCGGGCTTTTTTCCCAGCCGCTAAATAAATACTGCCAAGCCTCTGATAAAATCCTTTGAGCGTAAATAGTTAAGTTTATTATGACAAGTGCATCTTACATTTTTCTGGCTGGAGCAAGTCGCGGTGTTGGTCGAGAAATTGCCCAATATCTGACAGCGCAACAGCTAAAGGTTAAAGCACTCCTGAGAACAGCAGCAGTTGCTGGCGAACTAGAAAAAATTGGTATTGAGGTAGTTCAGGGAGATGCCTTGAATGTTGGCGATGTAGAACGCGCAATGCTTACAGATGAACCTATTCACACCGTTATCAGTACAATTGGCGGTTTACCATCAGATGTAGAAAGGCCAGATTACCCTGGTAATAAAAATCTGATCGATGCAGCAGTTAAAGCTGGAGTGCAAAAGTTTATTCTTGTGTCTTCCATTGGTACTGGCAATAGTGTTGTTGCTGCGTCACCGCAAGTTTTAGCGGTACTAGGAAAAGTTTTAGCTGAGAAAGACAAAGCTGAACAACACTTAATTGCCAGTGGACTTACCTATACAATTATCCGCCCAGGTGGACTAAAGTCAGAACCAGCAACGGGTAATGGTGTTTTAACGGAAGATCCGCAGATTATTGGTAGCATAAATCGTGCAGATGTCGCGCAGTTAGTTGGTCGTTGTTTAAATAGCCAACGCACCAATAACAAAATTTTGTCAGCAATAGACCGAAATATGCAATTCGGGCAAAGAGAATTTGCAGAATTTAGCTTGGAGTAATTTAGGCCCGCCAGCGAAGTATTTGATCCTTGACAGGGTTCACAAATTCTCGTCCTTCAGCGACAGACCTGGCATACTCACGCTTTAACTGGTAATACCACTGTGCCTGCATATCTGAATCCTTAATCAGTCGCAGCACAGGATTATATTTGAGGCCGATCTGCTGCTTTTCGACAACCGTTCGGTCTTGACCAATAAAAGTCCGCGCCAGCACATGCAGCAGTGGCTTGAAAAATCCTGCCCAAGGAACAGTCCAGTAAAGAGCAAAAGTTACTTCGGTTTCTGTGTCTGAAATAGGTGTAACTGCCGTTAAATTAACGACTCTCTGGTTGCCAATTGTGGTTTCTTCTATTCTGACTCCAGGTAAACGGAAAGAAATCTCCGTTTCTGGTCTACCACCGCCAATCAGCCAGTATAATCGACCCCCATTATCTGGTAATTGATGTCGTCGCATGGTGAAGCCGTAGGACGAAGCATCGAATTGCTTGACTTCTTCGTGCAGTTGTTCGTTTCGCCACCACCAAGCGCGATGAACATAAGGTGAATGGGCAGGGTCCATCAGACCTACCACTGCATGATCTATAAAACAGGGAAATCTCATCACTTCTATGAATTGTGGCGATCGCTCATCAAACCCTGGAATTACCGGAATCTCCATCTCAGAAGCCGGTTTAGGTTTATCGGGATCGGCCATATATATCCAGATATTCCCTTGGGCTTCCCGGATTTCGTAGGATTGTACGTCAAAGCGACTCAAATCCATCTGCTGCTCTTCAACAAGAGATGGAATTGCAGTGCAGCGTCCCGCCGGGTTAAAGCGCCAACCGTGATAGCAACATTCCACTTCCTGACCATCGAATCTACCACAACTCAAAGGCACGGCACGATGAGGACAAATATCTCTCATCGCCGAGACTTTGCCATCTTGTCCTCGAACTAACAGCACCGGTTCATCCAAAAAGATGCGGCTAACCATCATACCTGGCTTGATTTGATTACTAGGCAGAGCATAGTACCAAGTATTACGTAATACAAAGTTATCGTTATTTTTCATCACTAATTGCCTCTGCCTTTGACACAACGAAAGTCCTGGTTTGTGGAAAGGAAGGTTATGTTTAGAAACATTCTTTCAGGTTTTTAATTGCTGTAAGTAAATTTAACTGATGCACTTGTCGATCGCTTTCGTAATTTTATTTTGGGTTATCTGGGATAATTGCAGGTGTGAAGTTGCATTATTCGCCAGATATTTGCACAAATACCGTTCTTTTGCGCGGCCCATCCAACTCAAAAAACAATACAGATTGCCAAGTTCCCAAAGCTAATTTACCATCCACAATGGGAATTATCTCACTAGTGGTCAGCATCATTGCCATTAAGTGAGAGTGAGCATTAATCGGCTCATCTTCTGGGACATCTCTTAAATGCAAGTCATTATGCAAATAACTGTCTGATGCAGGTGCTAATTTTTCCAAGAATATTTTTATATCTTCTAACAATCTGACTTCATTTTCGTTGATAGCTAAGGCTGTTGTTGTGTGTCGAGAGAATACTAAAACTTGTCCATTTTTAATTGATGTTGAAGCCAGAAAATCTTGAATTTGTGGTGTGATATTATGAATATTAATTTTTGGCTGAGTTTCAATTTCAATTAGCTTATTAATAATCGGCATCTGTTCAATTTTATATTCTAAGATTGCAATAGTATGCAGGAGGAATGACTTTTAACTCCTGACTATAGTTTCCAAACCTTGCACTAATCTTTCTATACCTTCTTGGGCTGTCTCTTTTTGCAGCGCCCCATAAGCAACACGCAGGTAGCATCCGTCATCCATACCAAAGGTTGTACCTGGAATAACTGCTACTTTATATTCTTGGATTAGTCTTTTAACTAACTCAAAAGCATCCATCTGGGTATTAACTTTCAGGAAAAAATAGAAAGCCCCATTAGCGGGTGTAATGCTACATAAACCTTGTAGGCGGTTAAGGGAGTCGAGTACTAATTGCCGTACTTGAGCGATTGCACCTATATTACTCTGCAAATACTCCGCTTTTGCTTGCAATGCCCCTAAAGCTGCATATTGGGAAATTACTGGCGGACAAATCAAAATCGTATCCTGGACTTTTTTGATGGCGACAAATAAGTGTTTGGGAATCACCATGTAGCCAATGCGCCAGCTAGCAAAACCGTATGCTTTGGAAAGGCTAAAGAGAGAAATAGTAGACTTGCTATTCCCAAATGCACCAGGAGAAACGTGTTTTACGCCGTTATAGGTAAAGTATTCATAAGCTTCATCGCTGATGTGGTAAATGCCGCGAGTTTCACAAATTTGATTTACTTGGCGCAATGCTGCTTCTGAATAGACAACTCCAGTCGGGTTATTTGGTGAAATTGTCACTACAGCCCGTGTTTTAGGAGTAATTGCTTGAGCGATCGCTTCTTTTCGCAGTTGGTAATTTTCATCCGTCGCCACTAACACTACACGACAACCAGCCATTGCGATCGCCATTTCGTGGTTGAAATAGTAAGGCGTGTTCAGAATAATTTCATCGCCTGGGTTAGTAATTGCAAGAATGGCATTCATAAATCCCATATTGCTCCCTGCTGTCACAACGATGCAATTTTCCTCGTTGATTTCAATACCGTTGAAGGCTTGCAATTTTCCTGCAAGTGCTGTCAGCAACGGCGGAATTCCCTGAACTGATTTGTATAAATTATTAGTGGGTTCAGCGAAAAATTTGGGTAAAAATTCGATGGCTTCCGGTGGTGGGTTGTAAGAAACAACACCCTGTCCTAGAGAGATTGTTCCAGGATAATTTTTAATCAGTTCCCCAACCACAGGAATAATTGGCGACTGTACACCCTGCATACGAGAGGTTAGGGATTCCATATTTCCTTGCCTATGTACTTGGACTTAGTATCTCTTAATGTGGAAGACATGGAAAGTTACTCTGCGATCGACTCCCACAATGGTGCTTGCATCAATGTGGGAGTCTGTCACCAAAATAATTAACCGGATTTACGATTACTCAAAAATTTAGTCAATCGAAATCTGTTGAGGCCCACTTGTTTTGCCATTATGTCTATCTGTTGTGCTGCTGGTATAACTATTTGAGCGAGTCTGTTGATCCAGCCAGCTTTTTACAGGATCGTCCGCAAGATTCAGCCGAAGGACACCAGAGAATAACCCACCCACAAATGAGGCTGGATGCTGGATAAATTCTCTAAATAGAGGTGACAATTCATTAATGAACATAAAAAAACTCCTGGCGGTGCCATAAAAAATTATTACTTCTTAATCGATCGTAACCTGTTGATTAGTATATGGTCGGTGGTAACGAAGTTGCGAACTTTTTGAGCTTCAACTCGAACAAAAAAATTCCCCACTTCTTAAAAAAGTCGGGAATCTGAGCCTGTTGCATCTAACTAGAGTGAATCTATAAACTGCTGTACTTTTTCTAGGAGTGGCTGGTGTTCGATTTGCTCTGCTAACTCTTGAGCATTTTGGTAGCACGATCGCGCCATTTTTTTGCGTCTCGTTGTGGCGTAAAGGGTTCCCATATTCAGTAAAGTTGAAATTTCTCCGAGACTATCGCCCAATTGTTGATAGATCGCAATGGCTTGCTTGTAGAACTTCATTGCTTGGCGATGCTCTGTCAGGGTGCTGTAGGTAAAACCAATGTTGTGAAGGGTTGTAGCCTCCCCAGAGCGATCGCTGATTGCTCGACGTGTCAAAAGAACTTGATGGTAGAGCAATAAGGCTTGTTTAGGTTTTTCTAGCTCGCTATAGATTGAGGCAATATTATTCAAAGTGGTTGCTTCACCAAGCAAATTCTTGACGGCTCGTTGAATTGGCAGTGCTGCTTGAAAAAATTCCAGTGCTTGCTCAAACTTGCCCAAGACATTATAAGCAAACCCAATGCCATTGAGTGTTGTTGCTTCACCAGAAAAATCACCTAACAATCGCCGCATCCTCAAAATTTGGTGTTGTAGCAACAGTGCCCGTTTTGGTTCTTCTAAGCGGGTATAAATTAGCGCGATATCATTAAGAGTAGAAACTTCACCTTGAGTATCTTGCGATCGCCTAAAAATTGGCAGTGCTTTGTCAAAATATTCCAACGCTTGCGAAAAGCGTCCAAGACGGCTGTAAGTAGAACCCAGATTGCTAAGTGCAGTTGCTTTTGCTGGCGCGTTGCCAATTTCAATAGCAACCGAAAGCGCCTGATGAAAGCGTTCTAATGCTCTTTGAGGTTGCCAGCAACTGAGGTGAGCTAAACCGAGATCGTTTAATGTATGACTTTCTCTAGCCCGATCTTGAATTGCTCTAGCCAAATGTAAATTCTTGGTTGCAAGATCGAGAGATTCTTGAAATTTACCGCGCTGGTAGTAGCGGTTTGCTTCATCACGACGTTGTTCCCACTCTTTGACTTGATTTAAAGGTTGCGTCATCTAACCTCAGTTGCATTCTGCGATAAGTAGGCAGGACATCTCTTGGGTATGAACCTCTCTTAGGTTTCCCAAATTTTCACCTTTCTCTTCTATCTTTAGATATAAGACTTATATAGAGAAGTATGCTATCTTGCCATATCTACAGAAATATTTATGAAGCAATTAATACAAATAGAGGGCTGAGGCATGAGTTAGCAGCCTACCGCAGAAGACGTAAACCATTTGAACTTTAGTTCTCAAATCAGGACTAAAGTCCTTACTACGAACTGATTTTCGCTAAAGTTACATTACTTTACATAGTTTGTTTTTTTCAAGTCGTTCTACTTAAGGCTAATAGCTTATTCCAAATTAAATTTGTACAACTTATTTTTATATGATGCCTGATTGCGAAAAATTTAGGCGAGCGCTTTGGGGCTTAAAAAATAATCAAACGCGAAAGGAAAGATTTTTTCGTTGGTTCTTAACCTTCGTTGCGATCGAGAGTAATTTAGATGCGTTTGCCTGGCACTGGCTCCCATTAATCCCCTCCCCGCAAGCGGGGAGGGGAGACAAAGCATAGCTTTGGCGGGGTGGGGTGCAATGACTGTGGAAATCATAACTAATTATGCGGACATGGTATTACTCTATAAGCTCGCCCATATTAAAATCTATTCTTATCCAACCTTTGAGTCTTCGTAAATTGTCGAGAATGAGTAAGGGAATCTGCCAGTGATGTACCATCAGAAAGGGTAAAGGATCGCTCACCTCAAACATTGCTTCTTTCCCCCGTCTGATATTTCTTACCCAGGTTTGCAGTTGCTTAAAATTTCTAATCTCATTCAGCCGCCAAACTTCGTGGTACAGCCAATAGGTTGGCTTACTATCACCAAGAGGCTGCAAAGATTCAGCCAGAGGCTCTTTACCAAGATAGGCATCCGCTACTCCTGGATGATTGTAAAACATCGTAATGGCCGAGTGAGTCCGGGGGTTACACTCAATAGCATAAACAGTTCCGTCTTGTGCTTGGATGAAGTCAAAGGAAAGTTGCCCGGTTTTTCCTAGTTCTTTGGTAAAATGACTCGCCCATTGCATAATTTCTAGCTGATCAACGTTTTCGTAGTTGACTTGAAAGGCGGATGATTCACAGCAGCAGTACATTCGTGACTCTCCATCTCGCGCGGTAGTGTGAGTGCAGTATTCCTTTCCAGGAATGAATTCCTGCATAATCCAGGGATTTTCCTCACTGATGGGCAGACTCTTGACAAATGCTGCTGTTTCTGATTGTGTATCGCAAGGTAGCTTAGTGAGATTCAAGCGACGTATTTGATCGTAGGGGATGCTTTTAAGAATGTATTTACGCTTCTCTTGAGAAAAGTCGAAGTTGAGGACTTGTTCGGGATTGGTAATTTTGAAGGATTTGGGGACAGATAAACCGAACGATCGCGCTGTTTCGGCAAAGGCAAACTTGTCATCCAGGCTCTTTGTGACATCAGCATCGAAGTGGAAAAATTCACAAAAGTCTGGTAATGGTGGCTTGTCGCGATCGTAGTGGATGACGGAAAAAATCGCTACCGGGATAAAAAAGTCGATTTTTTCTGTTTTAGCGATCGCGTGTAGGGTTTCAACGTAGCCTTCTAAGTCTTTGCTTGGATCGGGAACGGTATAAAAACCTGCAACAGAGTTTGAATATTTATTACCACTTGACCAGAATTTCTCAATGTCAATTATAATAACCCGATGCCCAGCAGCATGAAATGAACGCGCTAGCTGAAGCGTTTTAGTCATTCTCGCGCCAGCGATCAAGATATTTTTGGAATTGGGGTTGACAACAATTGGCTTACTGAATGGTTGCTTGAGAAAGTTCCACAGTAGCGAAGTTAAGACAACGGTGCAGTTTAAGGGAAATGCTAACGCCAGTAATACAAGAGTACCCAAGTTTTGGAATACTACAAAAATATGCTTTCTCATAATTATAATTGTTGAGATAATAGTGGAATCATTCGCTTTCCCTACTTACGCAAATAATTTTATAAATCAAATCGAATTGCTCTATCATTTAGGGATTGCAGAGGTAAAGGTTTTATATTTTACGTCTTCTCCAAACTGTATGAGTTTGCCGATGCAAAAATCAATCCTCACCCAGGTTCTTAAGGAACGCAAACTATCGAGTAATAGTAAAGGAATGTGCCAGTGATGTACCATTAAGAAAGGAAGTGGATCGTTAACTTCAAAGATTGCATCTTTTCCTCGCCAAATATTTTTAACCCACTTTTGCAATTGCTTTAACGATCTAATTTCATTAAGTCTCCAAAGTTCATGATAAAGCCAATAAGTGGGCTTACTATTACTCAGAGGTTGCAGAGGTTCAACCGGAGGCTCTTTACTAAGATAGGCATCCGCTAAACCTGGATGGTTGTAATACATTGTAATTGCAGAGTGAGTCCGAGCGTTGCACTCGAGCGCATAAATCGCCCCATCTTCCGCTTGAATGAAGTCAAAAGAGATTTGTCCAGTCAGTTGTAATTCTTTGACAAAATGACTCACCCACTGCTTAATTTTTGGGCGATCGACGTTTTCGTAATTGACTTGAAAAGCAGATGATTTGCAGCAGCAGTGTACTGTTAATTCACCATTTCTCACTGTACTGTGAGTACAGTATTCTGTTCCGGGAATAAACTCTTGCAATATCCAAGGGTTATCTTTACTAATTGGCTTACTTTTAACGTGAAGCGCCATTTTTTCGTGAGACTCCATTGGTAGCTTAGTCAGATCCAAGCGTAAAACAGAGTCATAGACAATAGTTTTGAGAATATATTTGCGCTTTTCGTTGGCAAAATCGAATTTAAGAACTTGCTCTGAATCTGTAATTAGGAAGGTTTTCGGAACAGATAGCGAGAGCGATCGGGCAATTTCTGCAAAGGTAAACTTGTTATCCAGTAGCTTCATTGTATCGGCATCGAAGTGGAAATTCTCGCAACAGCTTGATAACACTGGCTTGCCCTCGGAGTCAAAGTAGCTGCCAGCGAAAATGCCTACCGGAACAAAAAAGTCTATGTTTTCTTTTTTAGCGATCGCACGCACGGCTTGAGTATAGCCTTCTAAATCTTCTTGCGAGTCAGGAACTGTATAAAAGCCAGCCACAGCGTTAGAAAATCGATAACCACTGAACCAGTATTTGTCAAGATCAAATAAAATGACTCGATGCCCAGCAGCGTGAAACGATCGCGCTAGCTGAAGGGTTTTGGTCATTCTACCACCACCGATCAAGATATTTTTGGGATTCTCGTTCAAAACCACTTGCTTGCTTAACGATCGCTTGAAAAAATTCCACAGCAGCAATATGAGTACGACGATGAAGTTGAAGGGAAATACGATCGCCAATAATCCAAGAGTGCCCAAGTTTTGGAACACTGCAAAAATCTGGTTTTTCATAGTTGTAATTATGACATCATACTGGAACCTATCAACCACTGAGGATTGTTTCATCTTCTGTTCATCGCCATATAGAGTAAGCGTTACATTTTACATTCGAGTTCTAAGTTGAAAATAGTTTAATTTGCATCCTCCAAAAAATAAATCTCTTGTGGGGTGGGCATCTTGCCCGCCCTAGCTGTGCAAATTAAATACACGACAGCTTATTACTTGCAGCTAGCGAAAACCTTGTGCTATTCCAATTCAAAAGAAAGCTAAAAAGGTGATTTGCCTGATCGTCACATCGTGCCCAACGCTTCATTGATTGCCGTCAAAAATAACTCATTTAAAGGAATTCCCACTGCGTTTGCTGTAGAGGCAATCACCGCTTTGTGGTCAAAAATACAAAACAACCCGGCTTCTAAGAACCAAGGTTCGCCCTGTGGATCGATTCGGAAGTCAAATAAACTATAATGACGACAGCCCAAAGCCAAATGACACTTCTTAACTTCTTGCTGAACCTTTTGGACGATCGGGTCATTAATATCTACAATCCAACCTGGGACATAATTTTTAGCAGTTGAATCCAAGTCGCCCTCGATTGGTATTTTGAATTTGTCAGTATAGCTGCGGATAGGTCTTACTTTAGGGTCTATCTGATACTCTTCAGGGGGTAAACTGATTACCTCCCCATCTTTGACAATAGCACCGCATCTGACTTCTCGACCGGCTTCAATGAATGTTTCTACGATCACTTCCAAAGCAAATTCAAATGCTTTCTTCAGGGCAGCGTCATACTCACTCTTTTCTCTAACTAAGGACACCCCTAAAGAGTTGTCAGCATTTGCGGGTTTGATGACTGCTGGAGGTGTAATTGTCGGCACGTCTCCTTGGCGAAGCAGTTCTCCACGAGGTACTTTCACCCCTGCCGCTGCGACAATTGCTTTAGTTTTGGCTTTGTGGGCCGTTATTGCCATGACATCTGGAGTATTACCTATGTAAGGGATCTTAAGCAGGTCGAATAGGGCGCGATAATGCGTCATTCCAGGGATACAAAACATTTGTGGCAACATAAGGTCAATGTTTTGCGCTGTTATAAACTGTATAGCCTCTAACAGAGTCATCGGTTTGGCGACAGCTATATCTTCAGGACTCAGAGACGAAGGAAATCGCCACTGGCGATCGGGTGTGATGTATGCAATCAGAAAGTCATAGAGCGATGGATTTGCTGTAGCTAGCAGACAGCTTTGGGCGTAATTGCGTGACAACTCACAGTAAAAATCATTGTATGCAGATCCAACTAAATGAAGGATACGAAGTACTGGCATGATTCATCCTCCATTGATTTTGCCATAAGTCTTTGAAAGTAGGGAAAGATCGGGGAGCAGGGGAGGCAGGGAGAGAAAGAATTGTCCCCTTCTCCCCTTGCTTTTATCCTGCGATTACGCCACGCGTCTAATCAGAGTTATACCATCGCGGATGGGTAACAGAACTTGCTCTACACGAGGATCGGCGGCGACAACACGGTTGAATTGTGCGATCGCTTCACCATTGGCAGTGCGTTGTTCGGGTGGTAAGTAAACTTGTCCCTGCAACAAAGTGTTATCCACGCAGATTAACCCGTCAGGAGCTAGCAAGTCACTATCTAAGATAGTCTGGAAGTACTCTACATACTCCTTTTTATCGGCATCAATGAAGATTAAATCAAATGATTCTTTTCTTGCTGCCAGCTTGTGGAGTGTCTCTAAAGCAGGTGCTACTTCTACAACGATTTTATTACCGTGTGCAGATTCACTAAAGCAAGCTTGAGCAAATTGAGCTACATAAGAGTCAACCTCACAACCGATAAGTTGCCCATCGCTTGGTAGTGCCTCTGCCATTGCCAAGGCTGAATATCCTGTAAACATCCCTACTTCTAGGATGCGCTTTGCCTTGGTCATGTGAACAAACATTTTCAATGTCTGTCCTTCCAAATGCCCTGAGAGCATTTCTTGTTCTAATTGACGCACTGTTTCACCATCGCTGAAACGTTTACTCCAGTCTTCAATGCTTGTTCTTTGCGCCAATGCTGTCAAGGCACTCGATTCTGGAGTGGTGTAATCATCCAGATAGGGATCTAAACCCGCCGCTAATTCAACTCCCTGACGCAGAGAATCTAATATCTCTATGGGGATATTGCTTTCTTCTGCTAATTTCAGAGTTTGCTGTAGCTGGGCTACTAAAATACTGTGTGGCGTTATCGGTCTAGCTGTTTCTCGTCCTAAAACACTTGTCATATCTTCACACCCCCAAGAGTTGAGCTTCTTGACTTTCGATGTAGGCATCAACGCCTTCACCACCACGAGGGTATCTAGCACAAAGATGTTTATGTTCAGCTACGGCAGCATCAAGTTCTTCACGAGTCAAATCGTTGACAAAGAAGCACTCACCAATAGGCCGAGGCATAGCTGCGCGTTGTTTACCGTCTCGCGTCAAGCTTATAGACTCGGTAGCATCCCACAATAAATCCCCATCTAGTAGAGGATGATCTAGTGATAGACCGATGCGACTCATTAAGTCTAGAATGCGATCGCGCTCAAGAGTTGGAATATAGCCTCGTTGTGCTGCAATGGTTGCAGATAAAGCCATATCTATATTGACAGCGTGACCATGATATAGGGGTACGTGAGGCGCTAACTCTAGCGTAGGACTCCAAGTATGTCCGTAGGCTATGACGCGATCGAGGTCGATTTCATGTAAGTTTGGAGTCTCTAACTCCAACATAGTTTTGATTGCTTCGTAGTTAAGTTTATGGGCAATCTCTTTAAGTTCTGGTGTCCCATTCACCTGTCCAAAGTGAGTGGAAAGTAGTTCTTCGCCATATTCGTATAGCATCTCAAACACTTGCGAGTTAGAAACTACAGCGATTTTTACTAACTCTGCCATCCCATTACGAACTTGAGCCGTTGGTAAGGTTTTCAAAAATGAGAAATCGAGGATAACTTTCAAAGGTGCATGATATGCTCCCAAGCGATTTTTTAACTTGCGATGATTAACTGCTACCTTAATCGCTACACCTGCATCGATTAAACCAATTAACGTTGTCGGAACCCGAATGAAGTTACTCTTGCGACGGTAAGCAGCGCAAGCAAACCCAGCCACATCAGTAATTAAACCACCACCAACAACTAAGACAGGTTCCTTACGAACTAAGCCAAAGTCGGAAAAAGCGTCAACAATTTTCTCAAAGCTTTCAAGGCTTTTAGCTGTCTCTGTAATGATGATGGGAAATACTGTCAGATCGATGTCATAGTGCCTAAAATATGACTTGATCTGCTTTCCATAAAGTTCATAAACATTGGCATCAATCACAGTCAGACAGCGACCAAATTTTGCGTAGCTATCTGCTATTTCTCTGTTGTTAATATCAAATGCACCGTTCACATAAACAAGACTAAAATCGATTTTTTCGTAACCTTCCACGTGAAATGCAGTTTCTGTAGCTTCAAAGGATGCTTGAACCTTATTCATGTCTGTTGACCTTTATTGCAAAAAATTGGGATATTTCGGTAATAATTGCGATTTACCTGAATGCACGCCAGCAATAAATTATGCTTTTTATCTTTATTAGATAAAAGTCACTATAAAATTAGCTTTCAATAAAAAGCTAATAACTATTGCTGACTGGCTATGTTATTAAACAACACCACTCATTTGAGTAAATTCTGTATGTGGGTTAACCTTTAATTCGGCATAACCTCAAACTAATCAACTAGTCCCACTAGCAAAATATTGACATAATACTTGCGTGTTTCTTCCGGGATTGTTGATTTTAAATTTGTGAAATACATCTTAATATATATAAGATTTATTCCACTATATTTAAATCTAATGGCTTTCCAACTGTACGATTCCGCAAAAAATCTACCCTAGAAAACTGTTCGTATCGTTGCTCTCCAAGCTTCAATTTGAGATTAGAACCCTGATTAATCGTTAGTTCGCTGTTTTCTAGCATTTGTATCAAACCTTATATCATTAAACTTGTTAGATTGTATTTGCTTCAGAGTGACAGTAGAGTTTTAGGAACTTTATCTACATTTTTACTAACTCCACTATCCACTATGTTTGTCTCTAGCAAATTTCCGACTATTAGACTTTCTAAAACTCCTACTTTAGTAAACTACTGATATTGTCTATTAATTGTCTATCCCTAGGATGACATTTGAGAGTGGAGGGATAATTAATCCTCAGTTCACTGTTTTTTAACAATAGTCTCAAACCATAAAACGGCTAAAAACATACGTAAATCAGTACACTCTATTCAGGATGTCAGTATGATTTATCTTGAATTCAGCCAAGTTAATGCTCAGTATTCAACAAAACCACCTCAGCAACTCTTGAAAACTCAGAATTTAAATATATCTGAGCTAATCGTAATAAAAGTTTAATCTTATTAAGGAACAGTTGTGTGCTAAAACATTTCTAAGTTTGCTTGAATTGCCTTTATAGTGCTAAATTGGGTTATTTTAGCTTAAATCAGCAAATAGCTTACTGATTAGTAACTTAAAAGTACAATACAAATCATAACATTAGAACTATACAAATCATAACATATTTAAATAAATTAAGTCAATCCACCATCGGGAGTGTACTGAGCGACCAAATATTTTTAATAAACCCTGTCTAAAGATAGATATTTTATACAGCAGGTATATCTAAGCTACTTACTAGTAATATGGTGCTTCTCGTTTGTATGCAATGCACTTTGCACTTGGGGAGATGCAACCTCTACTCAGATTGGTGAAAACCTGTTTGAGCAAGTTATGTCTTAGATCCAAGAATCCCCGTGTGTACCCTTCGGGAACGCCAAGGGCGAACACGCCGGGGAGTGTCAAAAGAGCTTCTAAATAATCGGACAGAAATATTGACACGCAAAAAGATCGTCCCACAAAGGTTTCAGCGATCGCGTTGTGAAAAAAAATGGATAAAGTTGAGCTTAGTTGATGGCTGTTAATTTTCTCTCTAGGTCAAATAAGAAGCCGTGGATATACTCTTCAGTCCATTCGGCACCATAGAAGCGTTTAAACATCCCTCGTGCTGGGTCTTTTTCAGCCCGATATCGCAGGTATCGCAGTTGGGCTTGCTCAATGGCCGCTAAATTTTGGGAATCTGTTACAGCTTCCGCTTGCTCTACGAAATCCAGATAAGCTTTTAAATAGTCTTGGAAAGCGGCAAATACCTGAGTTTCTACTACAGCCGTTTCTTGGGGACGAGTCCACAGGAAAGCGGGAGAGAAAAATGGCTGTGCTTCTTCAGGGAAATCTCCTCCCCAAGATAGATGCTGTTGATGAGTATGGAAAATAGGTAGTATTGGTTCTGTATATTTTGCCTGATATGCTAAATCGTCCCGAAATAAAGGCTGCATATCCAAAGCAATTAGGTGTCCTCCTGGCAATGTCACCAAATCTGCCCCAAAAAAGGGTAAATCGTAGTTGAGACGGGGGAAAATCACAAAATTCAGTACTTGCAGCGAATTGCCACCCTGGACATGAGCGGCACGAATTTGCCGTAATTTTCCGGTTTGAAAGGCGTAACTTGTGGTGACAACCTCTTCCTGATTTTTGCCCTTGCCCACAACAGCGCTTTTGGACTCAAACCCAGTGGGAATCGGGTAGGGTTGTAAGTCTAAGCGCGATCGCATGTAGGCGATCGCATAATCCAGAAATGGCTGATAAAGTGTCAAGGTAGCTTCGCTCCAATTCAAAATTCCAACTTCAACCAACGATTATCTTTTGCTGGCAACTGCTAGGGGAACAGCATCTTCAAATAAGAACTCATGGAGAAAGCGCTCTGACCATTCATGACCAAAATAACTGCTAAACAAACCAGATGCTGGATCTCGGTCTGCACTATATTGGTCATAGTCTTTTTGAGCTTTAACAATCCGTTGGATATCTTCAGGATCTTGAAGCGCTTGGGCATCTGCTAGCATTTGCCAATACAAGTTTAAATAATCCTGAAAAGCTTCAAACACTCGCGTTGCAACTGTTTCAGGATCGGTTTTGGCAAACAATAGGTACTTAGAGAAATACTGATTAGCATCGTAAAACTTCATTTCTAAGTTTTGTGCCAAATCCGGGTATTTATTATGGAGATATTTTAGCGGAGCTATATATTTGTTTTGATAATCTTCATCCTGGAATAAAGGCTGAAAGTCAAGCACAATCAAGTTTTTGACTTTACCAAAGGATAAAAAATCAATCCCTAGCAGAGGTAAATCGTAGTGATGACTAGGATAAATCACGCTGTTAAAAATTTGGGCGCTTTCTCCGGCATCAATATAGGTATAGCGAATTTTCCGCAACTCTTGAGATTGGTAACACCAACTCTGAATGGTTGCAGGGTTTCTGCCGCGATCGCTAACTTTGAATTCCAAACCAGGGGGAATGACCCTACTTTGTAAATCAAAGCGCTGAAATAGCTCTTTTTCTAAAAATTCCAGGAAAGGCTTATACATAGAGCATTACTTATTAACCCTTGCATGAAAATAAATGATGTCAAACATGCACGTCTCATTTATGAGAAACAAAGCAACATTCCTTAATGGGGAATTGGGAAGAGACAGAGAGGAAAGAGGTAATTTTCTATTCTCCCCCCTGCTCCCCTGCCCCCTACCTCGCATCATTCCGACCGATCATTTGCTCTAGCAGTTCTTGGGAAACACAACGACGTTCAGAACAATAAGTCATTAAGTTGATACCGTTCATCATTCGCACGGTACTGACTCTGACACGAAAATCATCCGTAATAAACCAACAACGTTCTTGACCTTGGTTATTGTCATAGTCAGTATCAATCGTCAGTACTCCATCATCGGCAAACTGATATCGGCTCACGACGGGAATGCTCTCAACATAGCCCTGGTTGCGAATCAGTTTTCCAGAACGCCTCGTTTCGTCGGGAACATCAACCAAAATGGCAGCATTATCTGTATTCGGTAGCCTGGTATCTAGGTTAGCCTGCCATGCAAAACTAGCACCGCCTGTTGCTTTGCTAGGGTCTATCCCTTGGGCTTTACAGACTTCTTGGACTTTCGGATCGTTCTTTTCTATAACTTGAATAATCAAATTCGACTCCCCCGACTCATCGGCTGCTGAGTCAAAATGATGAACGGAGCGTTCCGTAAACCATGTACCCTCGCTTTTACGGAAAAAGTCGATCATTGACAAAGGCGGTATTAGATGCATCTGTTTTAAAACCTCGTTTTATCAAATTTTGGCGTTCTTGAGTACTGACTAATAAGATGAAGTCCCGATTTCGCTAAAGTGTAGAATAACTCCAAAAGTTATATTTTTATCAACTGATGACAAATAGTGAAATTCAACTTATTACAAGCGTTCGCCCAAGTCCACCTCCAGAAATCTTAAAAGCCCTTAAAGGTGGAATCCCTGTGGATAGGGTCGATTTGTACCAATTCAATCTCAGGGAAGTCGATTTCCAACAAGCTAACTTGAGCAAAGCCAAGTTACTAGGAGCCGATCTCAGGGATGTAGTTTTGAGTAATGTTGATTTGAGTGGGGCAGATTTGCGAGGCGCTAATCTGCAAGGAGCGGATTTGAGTGGGGCTAATTTGCAAGGTGCTTATTTAAATCGTGCTAACCTCCAACAAGCAAATCTCAGTGGCGCAAATTTGGAGGGAGCCAAACTGCAAGTAGCGCGTTATGATACACAAACGAAATGGCCCCAAGAATATAACTACAAAACTTCGGGCGCGGTGGGGCCGGGTGCTAATCTTAATGGTGCTTTTCTCAATACAGCTTCTTTGCGAAACGCAGATTTACAAGGTGCTAATCTGCGTGGAGCCTACTTGAGTGGTGCTGACTTGACGGGAGCAAATTTGCAAGGTGCAGCTTTAAGTGGCGCTGACCTGACAAAAGCTTATTTAACTGGGGCGTGCTTGCGGAATGCTCGATTGACAGGAGCCGATTTGCGGGATGCAGACCTACGAGCAACTGACCTCTGTGACGCAGAGATGGAGCATCTTCAAAGTATTGCTGGGGCAGATTTTACTTTAGCCCAAGGACTCACAGAAGCAACTCAAGCCATGCTTAAAAGCCGTCCATATTCCGAACTCGACGCTTGGAACGCCTACACTCGCACAACAACTCGTGAGAGTTTGAATGCTTTACCAATACAGGGCTGAGTTGTGAGTTTGGAGTTATGAGTCATAAAGGCTGCCAGTTCTTTTTTAGGAGTGCTAAAAATGTAGCGTATCCTTCAGAAAAACCTGGCGGGTCGGGTAGAACATATTGTGGAAATTCTTTATACGATCGCCAGGGTTCCGAAGCATTATGCCGCAAATGTAAAGCACATTCTGAGGAACCTGGTAGTCGCCAAGTCATTTGACCAGTTGGTATATCAGTCACAAATGCCTCCTCATCTCGAAAAAGTTGATCTTTTATTCCAGATTTTGGCAGATTACCCGGATATTTTGGTCAAATTTAAGGTAAAATAATATATCAGCTATTGTTCAAATGAGTTCGATCGCAATATTCCGCACAAATCCACATCGCGATTAGGGCAACAAATCTTCTAAAGCAGCGCCGACAACCCGATGCTCTTCATCCTTTCTGAGTTGGTTTAGGGCTGCTTTGGCTTCCGGCTCGTCAAATCGTTTGAGGGCATAGCTAACTCGGACGCGCATCCGCCAAGATTCATCATTCACTAAGGTTAGTATTTGGGATAGTGCCGCACTATGTTGGCTAGAATTAGCTAGTAAGCCGAGTCCATCAACAGAGGATTCCTGAACTGTGAAATCTTCATCTTTCAAACCCTGGACGCAGATATCAAATAGTTCTTCGGGACAATCCATTTCCGCGATCGCAGCTAAAATGCTTCGCTTAACTAGCCAGTGGTCATCCTGATAAAATGCCATAACTAGATGAGAAACTGCGACTCTACCAAATAGCGATAAAGAATTTGCCGCTTCAGCCCGCACGTTGGGAGTATCATCAAACTTCATAATTTGCATCAAAGCAGCAAAGGATTCTGCTGATTGTTGATTACCCAAACCCCTAGCGACAAAAGAACGCACTAAAAATTCTGAGTCATGAAGTTTAGTCGTTAGCAGAGGAACTGCAACTTCTGATTCATAATCATTAAGGGCTGCGATCGCCTTCAGACGATAGTGAAAATCTGGGTTCTTCAGTTCAGTTTGGATTTGATGGATTTCCATAAGTGCATTTGGTAGAGCTATCTTTACTTTATTTTACAGATGTCAAAAAATGGCGATCGCATTTGGGAAGATTTAACTCAATGCCTAATGCCCTAAATCAATGACTCAATTAAGCGAAACCGTCAAAGAATTAATAGTCAAAGCAAGAATTATCAGCTTTGCTAAGTGGGAACAGTCCCATTCAAAAACAGCGATCGCCATATTCCAAGCTGCGGATGATGCTTTCCGTTATCTGAGCGATGAAGACTTGTCACAGATTACAACCTTATCACCCAATAATTCTGAGTTGATTCCTGTTGCTCAATTGTTACGCGATCGCGCCACCGAAATTGTTGATGAAGCTAGAGAGCAGGTTTTAGCAACCTATCCTGAGATTATCCAGCCTGGAGGTGGTCTTTATCCGCCTGAACGCGCCCAAGCTTGTTGGCGAGATTTTTGGCATTTTCTCCGTTGTATTACATACAGCATCGTAAGTGGACACACTGAGTATACAAATCCCACAGGACTGCACTATATGAACTTGCTCTATCAGGAATTACAAGTTCCATTAGATGCCATGCTCTTAGGCTTAAAAAGCATCAAGGCTGCTAGTTTGAAACCCCTTCCAGCCCATCAGCAGGAAACTCTTGCTCCCTATTTTGACCATTTGATCGGCCAACTAGCTACTTTCCAAATTCGATAAGGTTTCCAAATTCGAGAAGGTTTTTAGTAAGGGAACTCCAAATACTAAAAACAAGCTGAGACTTCTCTCAAGTATTATCTAACTTAATAAATTTTAATAAATATGGTTTCAGCATCGTATCAGAATGTATGAAGGCATTAAGGGACTTCCAAATAAAAAAATACTCAACTACTTCTTGTGGGGTGGGCAACATGAGCGCCCATATACAAAGGCGGGCAAGATGCCCACCCCACAAGATTGGGTAATTTATTTATTGGAAGTCCCTAAGGATGTAGAAACTGAAATCATCAAGGCTAATAAGGATTTAAAGTCTCCATGACCTATCCTTCATCACAACGATGTAAAGTTTTTTAACATCTGCTGAATATCCTTCTCATAAAATTTAGTTGTTAACTGGGAGATAGTTTGAATGGCTTTTGGACCAGCATCACGATTAGGGGTCGCTCTGTTTGAAGATACCGATCCTATCGATCTGTGGCCAAGTCGCTCTAATGAGGAAGTTGAAGCCGTAATTCGAGCAGTTTATAAGCAAGTTCTAGGCAATGCTTATGTAATGGAGAGTGAGCGGCTTTCCGTTCCTGAATCCCAACTCAAAGGGCGTGAAATTAGCCTTCGTGAGTTTGTGCGTCAAGTTGGGAAGTCAGAACTTTACCGTTCGCTGTTTTTTGATAGCACCCCCCGCTATCGGGCAATTGAATTAAATTTCAGACATTTTCTTGGTCGTGCGCCATTGGATCTAGAAGAAACGCGTACACACAGCACGATTCTGGATACAAAAGGCTTTGAAGCTGAGATTGATTCATATCTAGACAGCGACGAATACCAAGAGAACTTTGGGGAAAACATTGTGCCTTATATCAGGGGCTACAAAACCGAAGCTATCCAGAGTTTGGTTCAATTTACCCACTTATTCCAACTAGTACGTGGTTCCTCTAGCAGCAGCCTGAAAGGTGATTTAGCTGGTAAACAACCAAAATTGAACAGTCTGGTAATTCAAAGCACGCCTACCGCCGTGATTTCACCAGCCAGCAAAGGCGCTGCATTCCGTAACCCAGTATCTACGCCTCGCACTCGTCAAGGTGTGGGAGCTAGTGAGGATGGTAAGGTATACCGAGTTGAAGTCACTGGTTATAAGGCAAATGTGGTAAATAACATTTCCAAGTTTCGCCGCAGCAACCAGGTCTTTTTCGTGCCATACAATCAACTTTCACAAGAGTATCAACGGATTCACAAGCAAGGCGGTGTGATTGCCAGTATTACTCCTGTCAACTAAAGAATCTATAAACTGAGCTTGGGAAAAAGGTGAGCATCACCAAGATTGTTTAAAGAAGAGAAATTGGGGATTAGGGATTAGGGATTGGGGAAGAATTTCCGCAGTCCTCAGTCTCCAATCGCTAATATCCGGTGTTGATGGTTCATCAAAAGCGATCGCTCATCTAGGGTTTACTCAATTCTGCCGTCAGTTGTCATATACGAAGATATTTAACGCACTTTAAAAAACTAAAGTTTTACAAATGCTAGTCAGTAGCAAAAATAACTGACAGCTGAGGCAAAAATCTACCTCCATCAGGGGGAGAATGCTCGAAAATTTCATTTAATTCACGTTTTAAGGAGATACTTCCATGTCACTTTGGGCTATTGATTCACCGAATGTTGAACTGCGTCCTAACACCAGCGAAAGCGAACTACAAACACTGATTAGAGCAGTTTACAAACAGGTTTTGGGAAATGCTCACTTGCTAGAAAGCGAGCGCCTAGCCTCTGCGGAATCGCAATTGCGCGATCGCAAAATCAGCGTCCGCGAATTCGTCAACATCGTTGCAAAATCAGAACTCTATCAATCCCTGTTTTTCAGTTCTTCTTCTCAGTATCGGTTTATCGAACTGAACTTTAAACACCTGCTAGGTCGTCCTCCTGCCGATCGAGCAGAAATTTCCGAACACGTCCGTATCTACAACGAACAGGGCTACGATGCTGAAATCGAATCCTATATCGATAGCGAAGAGTATCAGCAGAGTTTCGGCGAGAATATTGTCCCTTATCCTCGCAGCACTAGCTCCCAAGTAGGGATTAAGAATGTTACCTTTAACCGCACCTTTACCTTACTCAGAGGAGTAGCTACCAGCGATAGCGATCGCAAAGCCAAACTGATCGGCGATCTAGGTTCAAACTTACCCACATCGATCAAGGCTCCTGCTGCTGGTTCTAGTGTAAACAGCACCAGTAAGCGCTTCTTGATTAAGGCAGTCAAAGGTTCAGCTAATCTCCGCACTCGTTTGGGCAACCTCGAATATATAGTTAACTACAACCAACTGTCTGGACAAGTGCAAAACATTCACAGAACGGGCGGCAAAATCATCAGCATCACTGAAGTTGCTTAGATTTTCCTAACTACGGGGCTGAAGAAATCCACTTGGTTTAGTGATATTTTGCCCCGGAAGATACCCCAACCCCCCTTTTTAAGGGGGGCTTAATCCCGGATTTCTCACCACACCTCTCAAAGCCCGTGCTTGTGCAGGGGAGCAGGGGAGCAGGGGAGCAGGGGAGAGAACAAAAATACCAAATTCTTTCCCCTCTGCCCCTCTGCCCCTCTGCTCTATCAAACGCCTGAAGCTTGTGAGAAATGCGGGTTAATTCCCTCCTTTTTAAGGAAGGTTAGGCAGGAGCAAGCCTTTGACCGAGGTATTGGAAGGAGGAGAATAATAACTCAAAACTCCCAAATGCAGTTGTGGTCAATGAAGCTAGTATATAAATTGGGAGAATAAATATTAAGCCAAGATATCCCTTAAATTCTAGGCTACTTTTTAAAATCACTTTTCTAATGGAAATTACTGAATTCTTTGAACTTTCAATTGGACGATGGCGATCGCAGCGTAGCGGTCATCATTTAGCATTCGCCCACTTTGAACAAGTACTGTCTGACATTAATATTGAGTCTCTATCCAGCAGCGATCCGGCAGTCCTAGCAATCTGTCAATTGTATGACACTGACCCCGCCAGTATCACTCACCCTTTTCGGATGACTTGGGAGGGCGAGTCAGACTGGGACGATAAACCAATCTCTGGTAGTACCGTGCTGGTGCCAATTCCAGATAGAGAAAATCCTTCTAGAGGGAAACTCCTACGTGACAAAGGATATGCCGAAACAATCCCAGCAGTGGGTGAATATCACTTGAGTGACGATGGTATTTTTACCCTGGTAACAGCTTATGAACTCGCTGCTGCTGAAGAACGAATTTGGTTTGCTACCCCAAATCTGAGGTTTCGGGTAGCGACAATTAAAACCAGTGATGGGAAAGGCGTAACAACAGCTTCCTTTTCTTCAGAGATTCGCTCTTTGTCAAATTCAAGCAGTTAACAAATATTAGGTTAAAACAATAACAAGGATAAAAGCTTCTAAATTTATTTATGGGGATTATTAATTTTGAATTTTGAATTTGGAGTGAAGCGACGTGACGATAGCGCCCACTGAATCTAGCGCCAACGCTAGCGATTTGCTCACCTTAGCCTGTTGGATGGCAGGAGATTTTAGCAACTACAAGCAATCTTTTGCAAATCCGCAACTTTACGCCCACATTCACATTTTTTTCCGTCCTTTACCGATTGAATTTTTTTCTGCCATCGGTTTTTATTCAGAACAAGTCTATGACCACGATTTATGGACACCTTATCGCCAAGGAGTACATAGATTCGTTGATTGTGGCGATCGCATTTATATCGAAAATTACAGCCTGAAAGACCAGATGCTTTATGCAGGTGCTGCTCGTGAATTAGATATCCTCAAAACCATCACCCCAGAGAGCATTGAACGGCGTTATAACTGTTCAATGGTTTTCCAACGAGAGGGTGAAATGTTTCGGGGTAGCGTCGAGGGCAATCAATGTCTGATTAACCGCAATGGATGCCAAACATATCTTGTCAGCGAAGTAGAACTAACCGAGCATACTTGGATAAGTCTAGATAAAGGTATGGATATTGAAACCCACCAACAAATATGGGGATCGACTGCTGGCCCTTTGCAGTTTGAAAAAAGGGAAAGTTTTGCTGATGAATTACTTGCAGTGAAAGCATTATGTTGATTCAGCTTGAATCTGTTAAATATAAAATGTTACCTCCGCTAGCTGAAAAAAAGATGCGTTGCTGGATTCGCAGCCGCCACTTAATTTGTTCGGGTAACTTTTTTATATTCGAGACATTAGAATACACAACGATTGAAAGATTTTCTGAATGTGTTGCTTCTTTAGGAGGAACAGTAATATCCGTTGATTCTGTTAATAAAATTTGGATGGGCGATCATCGCCAAGTAATTTTATATCAGGCAAAAGCTAGTTTACATACCCCTCATCATACTTTGAAACAATACTGGATAAAATACGGTGGTTTCTACACTAGATTTGATGAGCGAGCTTGAAAATTACTTTCCTACGGAAATTCTTCTGACATTTTGAATTTTAAATACTCCCCAAGGGGGTTGACGGCTAATTGTTAATGTTTAATTGCTAATTGTTTACTATAATTAGCTGTTACTTATTAACAGTTAGCCGTCTAAGTTTGTTAGAAAATGTAACTAAAAAAGTCCCCAAAACTTGATAAATTAATCCTGACTGTAAAGGGAATTAAAATTTGTTAGTGCTTATACTGATTACGTCTGAGATTGCTTTAAAACTTGGCACTTAAGACAAGGTAAATTCGACGGCTCATATAGTAACCGCCTAATTAGCTTAAATATTGAAACCTCTAAGAGGTTTTACTACGCAAAACTATTCCTCTCCGAGTTGGAGAGAAACTTGAACATTAGTTCAAGGTAGGGAGAGGTTTGTCAAACTCATGTTAAGCCCTAAGTCTTACCAAGCTTTGTTTTATGCAGTCTCATAAAGAATTGGTATTAGCTTTACTAACCATTAACAAATACTTACCTCCCATTACCTTTAACAATTTAAATTTCTTGCGAACATCCTCAACTCAGCCATTAGTTCCTCCTACCTACATTAACCCCATGCAGACTTTCGTAAACGATCAAACCAGACGAAGCCAATATCAAGCCTTTCGCCAAGCAGAACCCATCGAATTGTGGAGTACTGCTTCACCTGATGACATTGAAATTGTAATTAGGGCAGCTTATCGGCAAGTGTTGGGTAATGCTTACATTATGGAAAGTGAACGGCCGATCGTTCCCGAATCCCAACTCAAGCAAGGTATAATCGATGTCCGTGAGTTTGTGCGTCAGGTTGCCAAATCAGAGTTGTATCGCTCCAGATTTTTTGATAACATTTACCGCTACCGTGCTATTGAACTAAACTTCAAACACTTACTAGGACGCGCTCCCGATGATTATTCTGAGACGATATATCACAGCAATATTCTTGATGAGCAGGGTTTTGAGGCGGATATTGATTCTTATTTAGATAGCGACGAGTATTTAGATGCCTTTGGGGAGAACATAGTGCCATATTACCGGGGCTATAAAACCCAGACGGGCAAAAAGATATTGGAATTTAGCAATATGCTGCAACTGCTGCGGAGCAATTCTAGTAGCGATAAGAACCTAGTAACCAATAATAAACCTCAACTGGTGCGATCGCTAATTAACAACACTCCTTACGGTAAACAGAAACCCACGGATGTGAGTGCAATACTTGCTGAAATATTCAAGCCAAAACCAGAAACTGCTGCTCCAGTTAATCCGTTTATTGCAGCTCGTACAGAAGCTGAACAAGGCTTGCGGCAAAAGATTCAAGAGCAAGAAAGCCAGATTGCAACTTTGCAACAACAACTAGCAGACTTAAGACCCTTTGCCAACATCGGTACAACAAAATTCAGTAGTAGTTGGCAGTCTTCCAGTTACGTAACCAGCACAGGTGAATATACATCTTTACAACAACAAGCTGACGCGCAAGCAAAACAGATTGCAGCTTTGCAAGAGCAAGTTGCTGATGCCCGACGTTCTGCGACAATTGGGGAAGCCCGATTGAATAAGTGGCGCAGTCGCGTTTTTAATGGTTAATTTCTTTACGAATCGCACCCCCGAATAGAGTTCGGGGGAGTATGTCAATCTTCTCTCAAGCATAAAATCTAAAACTAATTTCTAAAACTGGATTAAATACTACTTTTCACCAATAAAATTGGTATGCTATTTTTGCTAGACAATGCTCTGTCTATTAGAAATTGGGGCTTTTGAGCGATAATCGCCGACTAAAAAGCAACCATCTGCAAAAATAATTTGCGCTTGGCAAGTAAATTGGCAATTTCTGTGATAGTCTTTTTATATGGGGAATCAAGACAGCGAAAGCACAAAAAGTCGTCAAAGAGAAATGATATAAACTCAAAGACCACACTTTCGCCTTGGCAGATGCAATGTTTAAATCCGCTACGGCTTTTTGAAACTAAGAGACAAAGCCAATGAAGCAGGATAGCGACCTCCGTAATAACTTGAAGTCAATTAGAACTCGCTTAGGCATGAGCCAACAAGATTTGGCTAACATCGCTAGTGTGACTCGTCAGACTATTAGTGGTGTAGAGTCGGGACTATATGCTCCCTCAGTTGCCACAACTCTTCGCTTGGCCAAAGCGCTTGGCTGTCAAGTTGAGGATCTATTCTGGTTAGAGCGGGATTTACCTGAAATTGAAGCCGTTCTTACCAAACCTGTTCCTAATGGTCAGCAATTACGAGTTAGCATGGCTCGTGTGGGCGGACAATGGATAGCTTATCCCTTGATTGGTAAGGATGCTTTTCGCCAAGATATGATTCCGGCTGATGGTGAGACAGTTGCGGTGGACGGGTTCCCCGGCATAAGCAAACTGTCGAACCCGAAGGGTGAAAGCACTAGCCAAACGGGTACAAATAAAGTTCGAGTCAGGTTACTAGATGATAATCTCGACACACTTCACAACACAGTTGTGATTGCTGGTTGTGCCCCAGTGATTTCACTATGGGCAAGAGCCACCGAACGCTGGCATCCCCAACTGCGAGTTCAATATAACTTCGCCAATAGCATGGCTGCATTGCACAGTCTATGCAGAGGTGAGGCGCACATCGCTGGGATGCATCTGTACGATCCTGAGACTGGTGAGTATAATACTCCCTTTGTTCGAGATGTTCTGGCTGGGAGGGAAGCAGTTCTGATTACCCTTGGTGTCTGGGAAGAAGGACTTTTGTTTAAGTCTGGCAACCCGATGGGAATTAGAACAGTTAGTGACTTAGTAGCTGGGGGAGCGACTATTGTCAACCGCGAAATCGGTTCTGGTAGTCGGATGCTTTTGGAACAAACACTCCAAAAAGAGCAGATACCGTTCGATGCTGTTCAGGGCTTTGACAATATACTCAAAAGTCACCAAGATGTTGCCCAAGCTGTAGTAGGAGGAATTGCTGATGCTGGTATGAGTACGGCATCTGTAGCTACTGCCTTTGGGCTGGGATTTATCCCTTTACATCAGTCACGATATGATTTGGTGATTCTCAAAGAATATCTCGAAGTTGCACCTGTACAGCAATTGCTGAGTACTTTGGGACATCGGATGGTTCACTCCCAATTTGAAATTCTCGGCGGTTACGATATCAGCAAAATCGGGGAAGTTGTAGCGACTGTTTAGAGTGGATTGCAATAGTTGGTTGTGTGCTTTAGGGAAAACTTGGCGTAAATTTCAATCCTGCTGCAACCACTCTTGAGGTATGAGCAACCTTCAGGAGATTACAACTAATTCGTAATTCGTAATTCGTAATTCGTAATTAAGGAATTCGGATTGAATTTGGGTTTCCAGTTTGGAATCTGTAGCTTTTTCTCAATTGGTATTACTACCGCCAGAGAAATCATTTGAGTGAGGGTCTGGTAATACTTGCAATATTCTTTGAGTGATGTCTTATCGCTCTAGCCATTAGTCAGAAAAAACAATGACTAATGGTCAACGAAAACTGACCACAACTTGAATATGTTCTTTCTTCGGACTCTTTTTGCTGTAGAGCGAGCGCCTCCAACGACGTTCTACAGATGGTCGCTGCTGTAATTTTACAGTGCGAGTACCTCCGGTAGGCACAAAGTGCCAACGCCTCACAAACCGACAGACTCAGCAAACAAACAATCACAGGATAAATCATCATGTCAGACGGAAAAATTAGACAAATTGCTTTCTACGGTAAAGGTGGTATCGGTAAATCTACTACCTCCCAAAATACCCTCGCCTCTATGGCAGAAAAGGGTCAACGCATCTTGATTGTAGGTTGCGACCCCAAAGCTGACTCTACCCGATTGATTCTGCACTGTAAAGCCCAAACCACCGTGTTGCACTTAGCTGCTGAACGGGGCGCTGTGGAAGATATCGAACTCGAAGAAGTGGTAATCACTGGCTTCCGAAATATCAGATGCGTAGAATCAGGTGGGCCAGAACCTGGTGTAGGTTGCGCCGGTCGCGGTATCATCACTGCTATTAACTTCCTCGAAGAAAACGGCGCTTACTCAGATGTAGATTTCGTATCCTACGACGTACTGGGCGACGTTGTGTGCGGTGGTTTTGCCATGCCAATTCGTGAAGGTAAAGCCCAAGAAATCTACATCGTTACCTCTGGTGAAATGATGGCGATGTTTGCTGCCAACAACATTGCTCGTGGCGTTCTCAAATATGCTCACACTGGTGGTGTGCGTTTGGGTGGGCTGATTTGTAACAGCCGTCAAACTGACCGGGAAGATGAACTGATTAGCACCCTGGCAGCTAGATTGAATACCCACATGATTCACTTCGTCCCCCGTGACAATATCGTGCAACACGCCGAATTACGCCGGATGACAGTGAACGAGTATGCACCTGATAGCAAGCAAGCTAATGAATACCGCACATTAGCGGACAAGATTATCGGCAATACAAACCTTACAGTTCCTACACCCATCGAGATGGATGAGCTAGAAGATTTGTTGATTGAGTTCGGCATCCTTGAAAGTGAAGAAAATGCTGCAAAAATGATTAGCCAAGCAGATGCTGCTAAAAAGCTAGAAGACACTCAAGGTGAAGCACTAGAAGCAGTGAAAAAAGGAAACGTAGAAATAGTTTCTGGTAGCTAGAACAAGTAAAGTTTTTGTTCAGACTCCGGTGCTAAATACAGAGTAAATATTAGGTGGGCTATTTCCGCCCACCTTCTCACCAATCATTTAAAATGGAGGTAGTCGAATAGCTAATCTTAATTCTGTGCGTTTTATCTTCACCGTGTTAACACTAATCAACGAATGCGTACATGGCAACATTAATACTTTAATAGTCTAGTTAATGTTTTTGTTTCTCCTTCTCTAACCTAGATGATGTTTATGTTGTAGGGGATGGGAAATTCCCTTTCTCATTCCCTTTTATTCCATCTTTAGATACACGGTGAATAAATTAAAATCCTCCTCAGCCTTTGGGAATTCAGTGAATACCTAACAAGTTCTACCTATTGTCACCAAACAAATGAATCCCACCCCAGGAAAAACCAACGATTCACTCAGTGACTCAAATCCCGAAGATGCTCGTCAGCAGCAGATACCGCATAAAAAAAAGTCCTCCACACAATTACCCCAACCTGGAACTACTCAAGGAAGTTGTGCTTTTGATAGTGCAATGATGACTCTAGTACCAATTACCGATGCTGCTCATGTAGTTCACGGGCCAAGTGGCTGTGCTGCCAGTATTTGGGGAAGTTACAGCAGTCTCTCCTCTGGTTCGATGCTGTATAAAATACGTTTTAGCAGCGACATTGATGAGAACGATATCATCTTCGGTGGAGCCAAAAAGCTATACAAAGGCATTTTAGAATTACAAAGACGCTACAAACCTACGGCGGTATTTGTTTACTCTACTTGCATCACCGCTTTGATTGGAGATGACATTGAGGGAGTTTGCAAAGATGCTACCGAGAAAACAGGAATACCCACTATCCCAGTACATTGCCCTGGATTCATTGGGAACCAAAATTTGGGCAACCGCGTTGCTGGTGAAGCAATGCTTTCACACGTTATTGGAACTGCTGAACCAGATACTATTACACCTGATGACATCAACTTAATTGGTGAACACAATATTGCAGGTGCAATATGGAATGTTCTACCGTTATTGGAGAAATTAGGTATTAGAGTTTTAGCAAAAATTACAGGAGATGCTATCTACAAAGAAGTTTGCTATGCCCATCGCGCCAAGCTTAACGTGCTGCTCTCTTCCAAAGCACTAATTAACATGGCAAAAAGTATGGAGAAAAAATATGGCATTCCCTATATTGAAGAGTCTATATATGGTGTAGAGTCAATCAATCAATGTTTAAGGAATATTGCTGCAAAGTTAGGTAATTCTGATTTGCAGGAACGTACAGAAAAACTAATTGCAGAAGAAACTGCTGCAATAGATGAAAAACTCGTTCTGTATATTACCCGATTACAAGGTAAGCGCGTTATCCTTTCTATTGGAAGTTTCAAGAGTTGGTTGATTATCTTTGCGGCTAAAAAATTAGGGATGGAAGTTATTGCTATTCTTACTAAGAATAATACTGAGGAAGATAGAATTAGAGTCAAAAGTTTGCTGGGTCAAGATGGCATAATTCTAGAACAAGATACTCCTCAAGAGATCCTACAGATAATTAACTCTAATCTTGCTGATATGTTAATTGCTGATAAATGTTATCAAGATACTTCTCTCACAGCTAGGATTCCATTCCTAGATATTAATCAAGAACGCAACCATCCTTATGCAGGGTATATAGGAATTTTAGAAGTAGCACGAGAGTTGTATGCCGCTTTTTACAATCCTGTGTGGGAACAAGTATACCAGCCAGCCCCGTGGGAAGAGGGTAGAGAAGCAGGGGAAGCAGGGGGAGCAGAAAATTCTTCAGAGGAGGAAATTTGATGGCGATTATTAGCGTTACGAGTACATCAGTTGCAGTTAATCCCCTGAAGCAAAGCCAAACTTTAGGTGCAGTTTTAGCCTTTTTGGGGTTGAAGGGAATCATGCCTTTATTACACGGTTCTCAAGGCTGTACTGCTTTGACTAAGGCGGTATTAGTACAGCATTTCCGTCAGGCGATTCCCCTTTCCAGTACGGCGATGACAGAAGTTGCAACCATTTTGGGTGGCGAGGAAAGAGTTGAACAAGCAATCTTGACTTTGGTGCAAAGATCCAAACCAGAAATTATCGGTCTTTGTAGCACTGGACTGGTGGAAACCAGAGGTGATGATATGGGGCGCTTTGTTAAGGAGATTCGCCACCGTCACCCAGAACTAGATTATTTACCAATTGTGCTTGTCTCTACACCGGATTTCAAAGGTACATTACAGGATGGCTTTGCTGGTGCAGTTGAGAGTATAGTCAGGGAAATTCCCCAAAAAAGCTCTAAGCAAGACGCTTGTGCCACACAAATCACTATTTTGGCGAGTTCTGCTTTCACACCAGGGGATGTACAGGAAATCAAAGAGATTGTCACCTCTTTTGGACTTGTACCTATTGTTGTACCCGATCTTTCTGGCGTACTAGATGGTTCTATAGAAGATTCCTCTAGTGCCATTACAGCGAATGGCACAAATGCAGCCCAATTACGCTCAATTGGCACTTCTGTATTCACTTTGGCATTAGGCGAAAGTATGCGGGGTGCAGCGCAAATTTTGGGGCAGAGATTCAATATACCCTATGAGGTATTTGGTGAACTAACAGGCTTAGTGGCAGTAGATAAATTCCTGCAAGCTTTGTCAGATATCAGTGGTGTCAGCGTGCCAGAGAAATACCGCCGTCAACGCCGTCAGTTACAATATATGATGTTGGAGAATCACTTTTACTTTGGTTGCAAGCGAGTTGCTTTGGCACTGGAACCAGATTTACTTTGGTCAACAGTTTCTTTTTTGCGATCGCTAGGAGTTGAGATTCACTCAGCAGTGACAACAACACGCTTTCCTCTGCTAGAGAAACTTCCGATTAAGAGCATCACTATCGGCGATTTAGAAGACTTTGAGCAACTGGCGGTTGGATCTGATTTGCTAATTACCAACTCTCATGGAGTTGCGATCGCTCAACGCTTACAAATTCCTCTCTACCGTCAAGGGATTCCCATTTTTGACCGTTTAGATTGCAGTCAGTTTACCAAGGTTGGCTACCGAGGTACTACACAGCTTTTATTTGATATTGGCAACCTGTTTTTAGAGCAGGAAACAAAGGTTAAACATTAAACAGAGCTAACTCTAACTATTCATTACAGTATTACCAGTAATATTGGTAATATGTAGCGCCAGATACAATCTTGTCCATTAACTTTAGCTTTGATAGTTACTATCAAGCCCTGTACTCCATCAAGAGTATACCAACCAATGCCAGTAACTAGGCACTAGCTTCTGCATTGACTCAAATTAAGTCTTTTACTGTCCATGAATCCAGCACAGCTAAAAAAAACAACTGCCAAAGCGAGTTGTGTGACAAGAAAACTTCGCCGCCGTTTTGACGTTACACAATCTGTCATTACACCATCTTTGCTCACCTGGTTCGAGGTTATTGGCTACACAGTTTTGCTAGAATCTGACATTGCTTTAGGTAAGCACCAGATAGGGCGGAGTAGTTATAGTGATGTGGTTTTGTATCAGCGCCTTCATAGGGCTTTGCAGAAAATTAACCCGAAAAAACCGAATGAAGCGATCGCCGCAGCTATCCATCAGGTTACTTGTATACAGAGTTCCGACTTACTGGAAAATAACCTTCGCTTTCACAAATTCTTGACTGATGGTGTGGAAGTTGAATACCTGAATGACGAAGAAATAATTTATGACAAAGTGTGGCTCATTGATAGGTCTAATCTACTGAATAATGATTGGCTAGCTATTCATCCCTTGACTGTTGTTGAGGGGAATCATGTTCACTGTCCTGATGTAGTTGTCTTTATCAACGGTTTACCTTTGGCAATTATTGTCTCGAACCATCCAAGCAACGAACGAGCTATATTCCAAGCAGGTTATCGGCAAATGCAATCTTACTTTCAACAGATACCGAAGCTGTTTTCTTACAATACACTCCTAGTTATTACTTGCCAAAATCGGGCACGAGTTGGTACCTTAACCTCCGACTGGCAGGAGTTTTTACCTTGGTACACAATCGATGGTGAGGATTTTCCTCCCAAAGGTGCAACAGAACTAGAAGTGCTGATTCAAGGAATTTTTGACAAACGGCGTTTCCTAGAGCAAGTATTGCACTTGATAGTGTTTGAGAAAAACGGAACCAGCATTAGTAAAAAATTACTTCGCCGACCTTTTTGCACGACAAAGCAACACAAAAAATCTTCGTGCCAAGGCTTGTAAATGCTGAGTTATCAGTGATTAGTAGAAAAACTAACTCACAATTATAAATTTCCCTTTCCTAATTACTTGTTATGAATAAATCCCCACTCCCCGCAGATGATTTACCTCCAACTGGAGCAACTATACTTAACGAGTTGTTCTACAGACAGCTAGAAGAAGCTACTTGCAGGCGATTTTATCAAGCCTGCGGCCCACTCATGCGAGTTTTACTATCAAATTGTCACTGGTATTTCAAGATAAATACTAGTCCTTTGATGTTAATCATTATTTGCTATGACATAGAAAGTTATCTGCATATCGTCGATGCTATTCCCCATTTGATCAAACAGTTGAAGCAGTTTTCTAACAAATCCAAAATTAACCTTTTTCCACCGGATAATAAAGGAGAATCTTGGGAAATAGAGATTGAAGAAACATTAGGTGATGCAGGTTAGTCAAGCATGTAAATAAGACTCTTACTCGGAAATTATTGAGTCTAAAATTTAAGGACTGTTTGAATGCTAGAGTCAAAAATCACACATGATTGAATGAATATTTGCACTAGCTAGCGCACCACGACAATACGCCATTTTCTGTCATTTTTCATTAGTAAGGATTTCAAGCCTATTTACATTTCGTAAGATAGTTTGATTTATTTCTACCGACTTATTTCGTGGGAAAACTCTTTATTAAAGTTCAGACTGCAACAATTAGAGAAGTTCAACCGTTGCAGAATCTGATGCTATCTACTGCGATACTTGATGATATCTACGCAATTTCCATGCTGTGAGAGAAGATAAGCCAATTAACAAGAAACCAGAGATTGATGGTTCTGGGACTTTAGTAATTACCAGCGAAAGATTATCTGCGTAAGCGTCGTTTACTCGTCCTCTTGCATAATTGGCGTTCAGCAGTACATTAATTTGACGTGTACCCACAGGTACAGAGCCATCAGCTGACTGCAAAAATAAGCCTGTGGTGTTGTTTCTTTGCGCGGCAGTTGGTGAAGTAATACTTGCTATGCCTAGAGACTGGTTAGCTCGATCGAGGAAAGTAATGTTTAGTGCTGCACTATCTTCATCAGTCCTATATCCCCCCAACCAGCCGTTTAAGTTAAACGTACCTTCACCTGCATCAATAGTTGAAGCCAGATTAGATATATCGATTAATTGCGAAGCACTGGAAGAGGCTCGATCTGCGCCGCCAAAAAACAGATTTTGACCGCGATCGCTTGGCCCTGGAACATCAGTACCAGGAACAGTAACATTCACTACATTACCTAATGGGTTGGTAAAACTAAAACCTGTTGCTCCGTACTTTAATACACTGAAACTACCCGTCGGAGTCCAGCCAGGGATAGTAGGTATATCAGCCCCAACAGCGTTACCAATTGGATCTCCTTGCCCAAGTTCTGCATCACCATTGACTATCAAATTAGTACCAAAGGTGGCAGCATAGATAGGGTTAGAAAGCAATAAACTAAATGTAAGTCCTGCTATCAAGGTTGTACTAATCTTGGCCATTACTTGAGGAAAGAAAGGAAATATAGTTTGTTTATTCATAGTTTGTTTTCTCCTTGGATTTACTAACAGCTTGTTTCAAACTCGTTTTTGGCAAGCTAAAACACATATTTATTGCATAGTTACTTATGATGTTTGTTGAGTGTTAACACTCAACAGCCAACAGAACTATATAGCGGTTCTCAGTTGAGTGAGGTACAAGAACCCCACCCCCAATCCCCTCATCGCTTGCGGGGAGGGGACTATGATGTACCTCATGTGATTAGGAAACGCTATATATATTTGTCAATTAATGTGGAGCAGCTTAACTAATGCTTAAACAGTCCTCCATCTGAGCGTTTAAACTTTATGAATTACTCATCAGTATTTATGACATATCTTTTTATACGTACTTGTATTTTTGAATAAAGATATAATACCAACTTGGTTGGAAAAAATCAATTCAACTACGTAATTGAACACTGACTTTATCAAAACTTTAAGTAAAAAGTTTTGTTATCTTGATGAAATTACGCACATGAGAAGACTTCAGGAGTAACTACGACTGTAGTGCTTTTGCGATACCTAGAGCGAGGGAAGCGATCGCCTTTCCATTCTCAATGACAAACTGGAAGCATAGATGTGTGATAGTTTTTTGGAGTAAGGCCGCCAGGAACCGGTCAAATAGTTCTTAGATCCCACCACATCAAGACAAACGCATTTTGTTTACTAATAAAAACTAATAAGAAGTAGTGGCAAGGTATTATTCGCAAATATTACTAATAACCACACCTTTACAGACGGACACTACTACCATCATCAAGATGAAAATCTCTTAACCTTTCGTTACAATAAAAACATCGAGCAGGACAAAAACAAACCTCTCGAAGCTGAAATCAAAGGTAAACGACATGAATGGCACAATTCGCGTTGGTAATCTCTTCGGAATTCCCTTCTATATCCATCCGTCATGGTTTTTAGTTCTGGGTTTAGTAACTTGGAGCTATAGCAGTGGACTGGCGGCACAATTTCCCCAATTGTCTGCGGGGTTAGCTTTGCTACTAGGATTGATGACAGCGCTGATGTTATTTGCCTCTGTCGTCGCCCATGAATTAGGCCACAGTTTCGTTGCAATTCGTCAGGGTATTGATGTCAAATCCATCACACTGTTTATATTTGGCGGTTTGGCTAGCTTAGAAAAAGAGTCAAAAACCCCTGGTGAGGCTTTCTGGGTAGCGATCGCTGGCCCAATGGTAAGCTTACTACTATGTGGTATCGTTACAGCTATTGGCGTTACTACTACTGCATCAGGCCCGTTAGCAGCAATACTTGGTGTTCTCGCTTCTGTTAACTTAGCATTAGCCCTATTTAACCTGATTCCTGGCTTACCCTTAGATGGCGGAAATATACTGAAAGCTATTGTTTGGAAAATTACAGGAAATCCTTATAAAGGTGTAACCTTTGCGAGTCGAGTTGGGCAAATCTTTGGTTGGGTAGCAATTCTTTCCGGTATAGTTCCCCTACTATTCTTTGGCAGCTTCGGTAACTTCTGGAACTTGTTAGTTGGCTTCTTCTTGTTGCAAAATGCTGGTAATGCGGCTCAATTTGCCAGAGTGCAAGAAAAACTTACAGGTTTGACTGCTGAAGATGCTGTAACTATTGATAGCCCGATTGTATCTGCTAATCTTAGCCTGAGAGAGTTTGCCGATGAGCGAGTCATAAGTGGGCAAAACTGGCATCGGTTCTTAGTGACTGATGATGATGGACAATTAGTAGGTGCGATACCTTCGGTGGGCTTCGCCTACGCAGTTGATAATTTACAAAGCATTCCAACAGCACTGTGGTCAGAAACTCAAGTCAAAGAAGTCATGCGACCAATTACTGAATCTACCACAGTCCAATCCGATCAACCTCTGCTGGAAGTAATGCAGTTACTCGAACAACAAAAGCTATCTGTGCTTCCCGTGATTCGTAAGAATGGCGTTCTAGTTGGAATCTTAGAAAAAGCTGCAATTATCCAACTACTGCAAAGCCGAACTCAACCGAACCCTGCATAGATCAATAATTTGTAATTCTAGTTTCGACTCCACTCAGGTTAAGAGGAAAGGGATGATAAAAACCCTTTCCTTTTTCCGTACTTTGGAAGTATAGGACTAGTATTTGATTTTTGAAATCTTAGGTAGGGTGCGTTAGCAGGGAGAGTACGGCACCATCCCAAGCTGATGGTGCGTTACGACGTTCCGTCTAACACACCCTACAAATACTTATATTTTTTCAAAAATCAAA
>NZ_NOLI01000045.1:0-50394 GCF_002245975.1 Nostoc sp. 'Peltigera membranacea cyanobiont' 213
GCCTCCCCTACATCCCCTGCCTCCCCTTCATCGGTATAGCCAAACACGCAAGAGTGAAAGCAGTTGTTCGGTATCTACGGGCTTGGTGATATAGTCTGATGCACCGGCTTCAATACACTTCTCGCGATCGCCTTGCATGGCTTTAGCGGTCAGTGCAATAATCGGCAAAGATTTAAACTGCTCGTTTTGGCGGATTAAGCTTGTTGTTTCGTAACCGTCCATTTCTGGCATCATTACATCCATCAAAACCACATCAATATCTGGTGTATTTTCCAATAGGGTAATCCCCTCTCTGCCGTTTTCAGCGTATATCACTTGGATTTGATAACGCTCCAGCATACTTGTCAGCGCGAAAATATTACGCATATCGTCGTCTACAATTAGCGCTTTCTTGCCTGCGAGTAAGTAATCTATAGAATGCAGTTGTTCAAGTATTTGTCGTTTAGGTGCTGGTAAATTTGCTTGGATTCGGTGTAAAAATAATGCTGTTTCGTCGAGGAGACGTTCGGGCGATCGCACATCTTTAATGATGATCGTTTCGGCAATCCGCCTCAGTTCAGTTTCTTGGGCTTTGCTAATTTCTCTACCTGTGTAGACAATGATTGGCAATGTTTTACCGTTAGGTAAAAGTTTAATCCGATCGATCAGTTCAAACCCGGTCATGTCGGGTAGCCCTAAATCGAGGACAAGGCAATCAAAATGCTGGTTACGGATGGCTTCTAGGGCTTCTGTACCAGTAGCAACAGCAGTAGTAGAAACATCACTGTTGCCAATTAACTCGACAATACTAAGCCGTTGAGTGTCATCGTCTTCGACTACCAGTAAATTTTTGACCTGGCGCTCAACAAAACCTTTAATTTTGATTAAAGCCTGAGATATTGTCTCGCTAGTTAAGGGTTTTTGCAGATATGCGATCGCACCGAGTTGCAAACTACGTTGTTGCCCTTCTTCAACGGTCATAATGTGTACAGGAATGTGGCGGGTATTCGGGTCGTGTTTCAGACGATCCAATACCGTCCAACCATCCATTTCTGGCATTCGGATATCTAGTAAAACGGCTGAAGGTAGGAATTGCTGCGCTAATGATAAACCTGTACTGCCATTTTGGGCTGTTATCACTTTGAATCCTTGCTGTTGCGCCATATCTATGAGGATACGGGCAAAATTCACATCATCCTCGACAATTAACAAAACGCGATCGCCTATGGCAATAGTAGCGCGATCGTCATTTATCAGCGCTAAGGGTTGAGTTGAAAGTAAAGAGTGAGAAGTGAGGAGTGAGGGCTGATGAGTATTTAATTGTGTTGATGTAGATTCAGGATTTAATTGTGGGAAGAAGAATGTAAAGGTGCTACCTTGACCTGGTTGACTTGTAAGTTTAATTTCGCCGCCAAAGAGACGGGCAATTTCGCGGCTAATTGATAAGCCTAATCCAGTACCGCCGTATCTGCGACTAGTAGAGCCATCGGCTTGCTGAAATGCCTCGAAAATAACTTTTTGCTTGTCGGGAGCGATGCCAATACCTGTATCGCTGACTGAGAAGGCGATGACATTTTGAGCTTGATTCAAAGTTGCTTGGTCGTTGCTCCATCCCTGTTTTGCTAGCGCAATCTGCAAGCGGACTTCACCTTGCTCTGTAAATTTAAAAGCGTTGGAGAGGAGATTTTTTAACACTTGTTGTAAGCGTTTGACATCTGTATAGATGGTTATGGGCAATTCAGGAATAAATTCAATTATGAAGGCAAGTCTTTTGCTTTCAGCTATTTGCCGGAAGGTACGCTCAATTTGTTCGCCCAAGTCTACCAATGGCATTTGGGTTATGTCAATCGACATAGTTCCAGATTCAATTTTAGCGAGATCCAGAATGTCATTGATTAACGTTAACAAGTCAGTACCGGCTGAGTAAATTGTCTGGCTGTATTCAACTTGCTTGGCAGTGAGGTTACGATCGATATTATCTGTCAATAATTTCGCCAAAATCAACAAGCTATTTAGCGGTGTCCGCAGTTCGTGGGACATATTGGCAAGAAATTCTGATTTGTATTTTGAAGAAAGGGCGAGTTGTTCGGCCTTGTCTTCTAAAGAAAGTCTTGCTTGTTCAATTTCCCGATTTTTGCGCTCGACTTCTTTCTTCTGCATCGCCATCAACTCTGCCTTTTCTTCTAATTCGGCGTTGGTTTGTTGCAGTTCTTCTTGCTGTCCTTTGAGTAAATCCTCGGAAGTTTTGAGTGATTGGGCTTGTTGTTCTAAACGCTGGTTGGTTTCCCGGAGTTCGCTTTGCTGGGTTTGGAGTTCTTCAGCCAAAGATTGCGATTGTTTGAGTAATTCTTCAGTTCGCATCGATGCTGCGATCGTGTTGAGGACGATCGCTATACTTTCGGTAAGCTGGTCGAAGAATGTCAGATGAATTTCGCTAAAGCGGCGGAATGATGCTAATTCTATGACTGCTGTCACCTGTCCTTCAAAGAGTACGGGTAACACCACGGCATTTAGGGGTGTGGCTTCTCCTAAACCAGAGGAAATTCTGATATAGTCGCTTGGCACTTCCGTCAACAGAATTCGCTCTTTTTCTAAAGCGCATTGTCCCACCAATCCTTCACCCAAGTGGAAACGATTAGCTAGATGTCTGCGTTCCCGATAAGCGTAGCTACTAATTAATTTCAAATATGATGTATTTTCAGCAGACTCCATCAGAAAGAATACGCCGTGTTGCGCTCCTACCAAGGGTGCTAATTCTGAGAGAATTAGTTTAGATACAGTTTCTAAGTCGCGCTGACCTTGCAGCATTCGGGTAAACTTGGCTAAGTTAGTTTTCAACCAATCTTGTTCAGTGTTTTTCTGCGTTGTCTCCCGCAGATTGGCTATCATCTGGTTAATGTTGTCTTTGAGGATCGCAACTTCGCCTAATGCTTCGACGGCAATTGAACGAGTTAGATCGCCCTTAGTTACAGCTGTAGCAACTTCTGCGATCGCTCTTAACTGAGTTGTCAGTGTAGCAGCAAGTTCGTTTACATTATCTGTCAAATCTTTCCAAGTTCCAGCCGCCCCTGGTACTCTAGCTTGTCCGCCTAACTTCCCTTCGATTCCTACTTCCCGCGCCACTGTGGTTACTTGATTGGCAAATGTCGCTAGGGTATCAATCATCTCGTTGATTGTCTCTGCCAAAGTTTCAATTTCTCCCTTAGCATCTAACATCAGTTTCCGTTTCAAGTCACCGTTAGCAACCGCTGTTACAACTCTGGCAATACCGCGCACTTGTGCCGTTAAGTTACCCGCCATCGAGTTCACGTTGTCAGTTAAATCTTTCCAAGTACCTGCAACACCTTGGACTTGCGCTTGTCCGCCCAACTTCCCTTCAGTTCCTACTTCCCGCGCCACCCGCGTTACTTCACTGGCAAAGGAACTGAGTTGATCAACCATCGTGTTAGTGGTGTTCTTCAAATCCAAAATTTCGCCTTTGGCATCGACGGTAATTTTCTTAGATAAGTCGCCATTTGCTACCGCCTTAGTAACTTCCGCGATGTTGCGAACTTGTCCGGTGAGGTTCCCCGCCATCGAGTTAACGTTATCTGTTAAATCTTTCCAAGTTCCAGCAACTCCTCTGACGTAAGCTTGTACGCCTAGTTTACCTTCCGTTCCCACCTCACGGGCAACCCTGGTAACTTCTGATGCAAAAGAATTTAGCTGATCCACCATTGTATTAATGGTGTTTTTGAGTTCCTGAATTTCACCTTTCACATCGACAGTGATTTTCTTGGATAAGTCGCCATTAGCTACCGCCGTGGTTACTTCGGCAATGTTTCGCACTTGCGCCGTCAAACTTCCCGCCATGAAGTTTACACTGTCGGTTAAATCCTTCCAAGTGCCGGCTACACCTTTAACTTCTGCTTGTACGCCCAGTTTACCTTCTGTTCCCACTTCCCGCGCCACCCGCGTCACTTCACTTGCAAAGGAATTGAGTTGATCTACCATCGTGTTGACGGTGTTTTTCAACTCTAAAATTTCACCTTTGACATCAACGGAGATTTTTTTCGATAAGTCGCCATTAGCTACGGCGGTGGTGACAGCGGCAATATTCCGCACCTGTGCCGTTAAGCTTCCCGCCATGAAGTTCACGCTGTCGGTTAAATCTTTCCAAGTTCCAGCCACGCCGCGCACATCTGCTTGTACGCCGAGTTTACCCTCACTGCCCACCTCACGAGCAACCCGCGTCACTTCACTTGCAAAAGAGTTGAGTTGATCCACCATTATATTGATGGTATTCTTGAGTTCGAGAATTTCGCCTTTGACAGCAACAGTAATTTTTTTGGATAAGTCACCATTTGCGATCGCAGTTGTCACTTCCGCAATGTTTCGCACCTGTGCCGTCAAGCTTCCCGCCATGAAGTTTACGCTGTCAGTTAAATCTTTCCAAGTGCCGGCAACGTCTTTCACTTCCGCTTGTACACCCAATTTCCCTTCAGTTCCCACCTCACGGGCGACTCGCGTTACTTCCGATGCAAAAGAACTGAGTTGATCCACCATCGTGTTGATGGTATTTTTCAACTCCAGAATTTCACCTTTAACATCAACAGTGATTTTCTTCGATAAGTCGCCTGTTGCAACCGCCGTCGTTACTTCGGCAATATTCCGCACCTGTGCCGTCAAGCTTCCCGCCATGAAGTTCACGCTGTCGGTTAAATCCTTCCAAGTGCCAGCCACACCGCGCACTTCTGCTTGCACGCCAAGTTTACCTTCGCTTCCCACCTCACGGGCAACCCTTGTAACTTCTGATGCAAAGGAATTAAGTTGATCCACCATTGTGTTAATGGTATTTTTCAACTCCAGAATTTCACCTTTCACATCTACAGTAATTTTCTTGGATAAATCGCCAGTTGCAACTGCCGTAGTCACTTCGGCAATATTCCGCACCTGTGCCGTTAAACTTCCCGCCATGAAGTTTACGCTGTCGGTTAAATCTTTCCAAGTACCCGCAACACCGCGCACATCGGCTTGCACGCCCAGTTTACCTTCACTTCCCACTTCCCTAGCAACTCTTGTTACTTCACTGGCAAAGGAACTGAGTTGATCCACCATGATATTGATGGTATTCTTGAGTTCAAGAATTTCACCTCTGACATCAACGGTGATTTTTTTAGATAGATCGCCATTTGCGATCGCAGTGGCAACTTCGGCTATATTTCGCACCTGTCCGGTGAGATTACCCGCCATTAAGTTAACGTTATCAGTTAAATCTTTCCAAGTCCCCGCAACTCCCCGGACTTCTGCTTGTACGCCTAACTTCCCTTCAGTTCCCACTTCACGGGCAACTCTTGTTACTTCTGATGCAAAGGAATTGAGTTGATCCACCATTGTATTGATGGTATTCTTCAACTCCAGAATTTCACCTTTCACATCGACGGTGATTTTCTTCGATAAGTCGCCATTTGCTACAGCAGTAGTCACTTCGGCAATATTCCGCACCTGTGCCGTCAAGCTTCCCGCCATGAAATTTACACTATCGGTAAGGTCTTTCCATGTACCCGCTACTCCCCGAACTTCTGCTTGCCCGCCTAATTTTCCTTCAGCACCCACCTCACGCGCAACCCTTGTTACTTCCGATGCAAAGGAATTAAGTTGATCCACCATGATATTAACGGTGTTTTTCAACTCTAAAATTTCGCCTTTGACATCAACAGTAATTTTCTTGGATAAATCGCCATTCGCTACAGCAGTAGTAACTTCCGCAATATTACGGACTTGGGCAGTTAAATTCCCTGCCATCAAATTAACGTTATCAGTTAAATCCTTCCAAGTTCCTGCGACACCTTTCACTTCTGCTTGTACGCCCAACTTCCCTTCAGTTCCCACTTCACGGGCAACTCGCGTTACTTCACTCGCAAAAGAATTAAGCTGATCCACCATCGTGTTGACGGTGTTTTTTAGTTCTAGAATTTCACCTTTGACATTAACAGTGATTTTTTTGGATAAGTCACCATTTGCGATCGCAGTTGCAACTTCGGCAATGTTGCGAACTTGTCCGGTGAGATTACCCGCCATCAAGTTAACGTTATCAGTCAAATCTTTCCAAGTGCCAGCCACACCTTGCACTTCAGCCTGGACACCTAACTTACCCTCAGTTCCTACTTCACGGGCAACCCTGGTAACTTCCGATGCAAAAGAACCGAGACGTTCTACCATCGTGTTGACGATATTAGCAGTTTGAAGAAACTCACCTTGCAGGGGTCTGCCGTCGATTTCTGTTGCGATCGTTTGGGATAAGTCACCATTGGCAACTGACCGAATTACCCGCGTAGTTTCAGCTGTTGGTTGAACTAAATCTGTAATCAGAGTATTGACAGAAGTAACGCAATCTGACCAAGAACCCCGAACATCTCCGAGAGAGGCGCGATCGGCAATTTTGCCTTCTTTGCCGACAACGTTACCAATCCGTTGTAATTCGGCCGCCATTCGCTCATTTTGATCGATAATATCATTGAGCGTATCAGCTATTTTACCAGCTACACCAGTATGGTCTATGGGCATCCGAGCAGAAAAGTCACCTTGTTTAACAGCATTCAGCGTTCTTAGTAGCTGATTTAAATCGAGATTGTCGCTGTCTCTAGTTAACTGTTCGGTTGCCATAGTCTTATCCTTAATCTTGAATCTTGAGAAATTTTTTGTATTTTTTGTATCCCGTACCTAGTTAGAGAACTTTTAGGTAATGCGGATGAAAATAGAGAGTAGGGAATAGAAAGTGGATTAAACTAATTTTTATGGGTGGGAGTGTAAGCAGTTGATAGAGACTGCTAACTAAATGGTATTGCCGTCGTATCTGGCATACCACTTAGCTAATGATAGCTAGTTGGCCTATGTTATGCAGCATCAATTGTCGGCGATGCCTAACTTGGGCGAGTAAGCGATCGCACAGTAGAACACACAATGACAATTAACATTACATTTTATGATTTTTGGAATTTGAGGAAAGCAGCAAATCAAGAAATCCTAACTGATAACTGAGGTTTGCTAAAGTCAAAAATATCCCGCAACTCCAAGGATTGGCAAATGGTTAGAGAGTACTCACCCCAGAGACATCTGCCTCCGCTTGAAAATGGCGATCGCTTAACTCGCCCTGAATTTGAACGGCGTTATGAGGCTGCACCCCATATCAAGAAAGCAGAACTGATTGAAGGAATTGTTTACGTGGCATCTCCATTAAGACATGAGCAACATGGCAAACCCCACAGTCGGGTTATAACTTGGTTAGGAGTCTACCAATCATTTACTCCTGGCGTTGATTTGAGTGATGCCCCAACCGTCAGACTAGATTTAGACAATGAACCCCAGCCAGATGTAGTACTGTTTATTGAACCAGACGCAGGCGGACAAACCCGTTTAAGCAGCGACGGTTACATTGAAGGATCTCCCGAATTAATTGTTGAAATTGCAGCGAGTAGCGTTGCAATCGATACAGGGAGCAAAAAGCAGGTTTATCGCCGTAATGGGGTTTTGGAGTACGTAATCTGGCAATCTTACGAGAATCAAATTGAATGGTTTTGCCTAATTGATGGCGACTATCAACCACTATCTCCCGGTGCAGATGGAATTATTTGCTCTGGGGTGTTTCCAGGTTTGTGGTTAGCGGTGGAGGCGCTGTTAAACAATCAGATGGTGCGCGTGTTGGAGGTGGTGCAAGCGGGGTTGAAGTCACCGGAACATAATGCTTTTGTGCAGCAGTTGAAGAAATAGAAGATTGTTTGAAAAGTGGCTGGCTGTATCTTTGCACTTACAGATCCCCCCTAGCCTTAAAAAGCTACGGTGTATACACAAGTTGCTCAGGGCACGGCAGTGCCGTGCCCCTACGAGAAGTGTATCTGTATCAAGGTTTTCGTGAAATGGCATTAGGCATTGACAGGAAATACCAAACATGAATCATTCAAAAACCACATCTGTCGTAGGGGCACAGCAGTGCTGTGCCCTTGATTGAGGACTTGTAATCACAATTTATTGGGTCTATAAGTCTTGAAACCCTTGCAAATAGAACTTGTGTATACACGGTAGGCCTTAAAAAGGGGGGAACCGGAATCAAAGTCCCCCTTTTTAAGGGGGATTTAGGGGGATCTCCAACGTTTTTGGGTTTGTACACACATCTCTGCTTTCTAAGGGGGGTAATTCACACCGTAGCCTTAAAAAGGGGGGAACTAGTGCCCCCTTTTTAAGGCAGGGCTGTTTCATTCCATTTCAAACAGGATTTGTCAAGATAGTTAGCGAAAAAAATGTAAGTGAGGGTGACGAGAAGATGAACTTTTAAGCGCTTGAACAACAGTAAAATTCTTCATTTTCTTGGCACGCTGGTAACAAAACAATCAGTTTTAAATCGCTAGAACCCTTGATATTTAGCGCTCTTTAGGGAATGAAACAGCCCTGCTTTTTAAGGGGGTTGGGGGATCTCAAACCAGGATAAATCGAGTGTTTGATCTGAAGTTGACACTAAAACCTATTAGATTTTACTCAACTCCCGATCGCACCCGATACCCCATTCATAGATCCATTTGCAGAAGAAACCTCAACAGAATCGGCTGCTAAAGAATTGGTGGGTTTGGAATTGCCTAGTACGCTTCGCTTCTTCTTGGTATTACCTCGTCTAGCACCACCCGCCATCTCGTATTCTGGGCTGGTTTTACCGTAACGGCTGCCAACTCCTAGTAACATTTGTTCTGACATCGCTATTACAGTCTTTTCGGCGTTATTCACATCATCTGTAAGTTTGTCAATGGTAGATAATGCAGTGTTGTAAGCAGCAAGCTTAGACCGGAGATCGTTAATTGTCACCGTGTAAGCTTGGATAGTCAATCCTTCGCCAAAGTCAAGTTCTACACTGATAGATTGTAAACTTTCAATCCGGCGATCGGCTCGTTCTAAAGCGGTGGAATTTCTTTTACGACGTGCCATAATGCATCTCTGCTATTAAGTTAATAGTACTTTTTTATACCAAAATGGTTCTAATTGTCATGGGAAAATATAGCAAATAAGTTGCAATTATATTTCTCAAAATGTAGTTAATTTCACTTAGACTATATCCTATTTGCAGTATTAAAGAGATTCATAAGTTCGTTACAACAATTGCTGCAATGATTTAAGCCTTTCTTATACATGAAATAGCATTTGTTGCAAAGCATTAAACAATTGCAGCAACGACTTATACATTTGCAAGAAAAACTTAAGCCTTTCTTATACATAGAAAAGCATTTGTTGCAAAGTATTAAGCGTTTGCAGCAACGGCTTATACATTTGCAAGAAAAACTTAAGCCTTTCTTATACATGAAGTAATCTTAGCTGCAAAGGTTTAAATTTTTACAGCTTCAAGCCTAATAGCGCAGGCGTAGCCCGTTGTAGACATCGCTTTCAATACGGTTCGGTTAAGCAAAGACGCGATAAATCGCCGTCTCTACAATAATTTTTATTTGAACTTTTAACGTATCTACCTTCTAAACTGTCACACCTTCCAACTCTTCATCCGTTAACTCATACAACTGGCGCAACTTATCTAACTTATCACCATCAGCTTCCCAGAAACCCCGCCCATGCGCTTCTAACATTCTCCCTAAAATATTGCGGAAAGCTTCAGGATTTGCCTTACGTAATTTATCCGCCATCTCTGCGTCTAACGCATAAGTATCAGCCGCTTGGTCATAAACCCAATCATCGGTAAAATCGGCAGTACCACCCCAACCAATCAACGCCGTCATCCGTTGAGAAATTTCAAAAGCACCACCAGAACCTTGATTCGCCATCGCTTGCGCCCATTTGGGATTTACCAATTTCGTGCGATACTCCATTCGCAGCAAATCGTCTAAATTGCGGGGTGTAGTATCCTTCGAGAAACTTTCCACAAAGCTAGTTGTCACCTTCTTACCGCTTTGTTTTTCTGCTGCCTTTTTCAAACCGCCGGTATTGGCGTAATATTCTTGAATATCAGTTAAACCATATTCTACCGAATCGATTTCTTGAACAATGCGATCGCTAGTTTTTAACAGAGTATTCAAAACTTCCGGTCTAGCTTGACCTTTATCTTCTCTCCCGTAGCTGAATACATTGCGACTCTGCCAAGTATTACCCAACTCCTCACCAGATTCCCAGTTACCATCCACCACGCGATCGTTCACCAAAGAACCAAAATCACCCGCAGGATTAGAAAACAATCTCGCCGATGGATTTTCCACACCTTGGGCTTTTAAAGCCAAAGCGTGTCTTCTAATAAAATTGCGATCTTCCGGTTCATCAGCATCAGCCGCCCGTTGAAATAAATCATCCAACAATTCGATAATATTGACAAAACTATCCCGAAAAATCCCAGACAAATTACCCAATATATCAATGCGCGGATGTCCAACCTCAGCCAACGGCTTTAATTCATAACGAACAACTCTACCAGTTCCTTCCTTAACTGGTTCAGCCCCCACCAACTCCAACAGAATCCCCAAAGATTCACCCTTAGTTTTAATTGCATCCAACCCCCATAACATCACCGCCACCGTCTCAGGATACTTCCCATACTCATCCAAATGCTGGGCAATAATTTTTTGACCAATTTCCCGTCCCCGTTCATAAGCAGCAGGCGAAGGCATCCGATAAGGATCTAAAGCATGAATATTCCTCCCAGTCGGCAAAACACCAGCCCCATCCCTTAATAAATCCCCACCAGGCGCAGGCGGAATATACTCCCCATTCAACCCCCTTAACAAATTTGTTAACTCATCCGTAGACTGCATCAACAAATCCTTTATTAACCTTTCCTCCTCTTCGCGTCCTTCGCGCCTTCTCTGCGAGACGCTACGCGAACGCGGTTCGTTTTCTTCCTCCTCCCCCCCAAAATAAGCTTCCAAATACGACTCCAACTCCTCCTCACTCGGCTTTTCCCCCAAAGTATGCAACCCCGAAGAAAACAACCGATTTTCTAAAACCTGCAAATATTCATACAACACCACCAAATAATCATCAAAAGCGCGATCGCTAAACATCCGCACATTTTCAGGAGTAAACGCAATCCCCAACCGTTTAGCATCCGCAAACGGACAATCTGCATCCAACCCAGAATCCACAATTTTCTTACAAATCCCTTCCTTCAAAACATAATTCTTTTGTGGATCTTCCCGATACTCCGCAATCAAATCACGCAACGCCACCAATTCCTTATACAAACCTGCCCGCCCATAAGGAGGTACATTATGAGAAATCAATACACCATAACCGCGACGTTTCGCCAACATCGATTCAGACGGATTATTCGCCGCATATATATATAGATTAGGCAAATTTCCTAACAGAATATCCGACCAAGAATAACCCGTATTCCCCAACGGAGAACCAGGCAACCATTCCACCGTTCCATGCATTCCAAAGTGAACTAAAGCATCAGCTTGAAACTCATTTTGCAGCCATTTATAATAAGCTACATATTGCGGATGAGGCGTTAAATCTCGTTCAAACATTAAGCGCATCGGGTCGCCTTGTATCCCCAAAGGTGGTTGTACACCTATCCAGACATTGCCTAATTGCACACCGCCAATCTGGAATTCATCGCCATAGGTTTTAATACCAGTTCCCGTGAGAGATTTCCATTGTTTTTCGATGCGGGAAGTTTGCAAATATCCCAACCATTTTTCTAGAGTGCGAACATTAACAGTACTTGTGGGGTGGGCATCTTGCCCGCCATTTAGGGGCAGGCGAGACGACTGCCCCACAAGAGGATTAGATTCATCTGCTTCTTTTACCCAGCGAATCAATTCTTCCCCATCGTCTGGTAAATCTCCGACGGTGTAACCTTGTTCTTTAAGTGCGTGGAGAAACTTCAGCAAACTACGCGGCACATTTAATAATGCAGCCGTCCCTACAGCCCCATAACCTGGCGGAAACCCATATAAAATAATGGCAATCTTGCGTTCCGATGCAGGTTTTTGTCGCAAAGCTACCCAGCTTTTCACCCTATCAATTAATCGCTGCACTCGTTCGGGAATCAGATAAATATTTTCGCCCACCAAACCACCAAGGGGAATGGTATCAATTGCCCCATCTAATTCTGGTAAGGCGTACAACACCACACTTTGCAATCCGCCGACACCTTGGCGCGTCCACGAGTGAATATCTTGAATTAATAGTGGTGCGGCAACAATATAAGGTACATTCTTGGCTGTGAGAATGCGTTTTGCTACTTCTATTTGCCGGCCACCTTCCATTGAACCAGCCGGGCCACCCACGAGAGGAAAGCCAATTGTGGAAACGATCGCATCTACTTTAACTGCTTCACTAGATAGTGAGGGAGTTTCTATATTACCTAGTTGTCGTTGCTGAATTTCATAATCGGTTGTCATTAAATCTCGTACCGCCACGTGTCCTTCTACGCCGTTGATGAAGATGGGTAAAGGAGTTAACCCGGCTTTTTCAAAACTGCGAATTAGTTGGGGAATGTAGGGTAGTTTGGTGATGACATGTTTTCGGTAAAGTAAAATCCCCACAACAGGTTTTGTGGGGTGGGCATCTTGCCCGCCCTTTGACAATGGCGGGCAAGATGCCCGCCCCACAAGATACCATTCTAAATATTCGCGGGGTGATTCAAAAAACCCTTGATAATCGGGATGGAGTAATCCGATATTGGGGGTTTCGATTAACGGCGGAATGTCGCCGACTTTTAAATCTAAGTATTTTTCTGCTAGTGTCCAAAATAATGAAGCGACGTTTTCTGAACCGCCAGCATTCCAATAACCATAGATAATTAACCAGTTGCGTAAGTCTTGGACTTTTTGCACTGGGACATATTTCAGTAGTTTGGGGCCAATTTTTAAGAAGCTGATGTAACCAGCAAGTTTGTCTTCTTCTCGGCCGTTGCTAAATTTGTCGAGGATGAATTTAACTGGTTTGGGCATTCCTTTGGGCTTGTCGCCAATGGCAAAGTCACCCACCTTGGTTAAACTCATCAATTCTAAGGCTGACTCAAAGACTAGACGGATGGGAATTTGGGAAATGCGATCGCGCAACCACACAACCCGATCGTAATCAAATAGCAGGCTACCGAAAAATACATCAGCGCCATCAAGGGCTGCTTCTACCTCGGCCCGTTGGCTGGTAAGATCGCGATCGCTAAATACCCGAATATCCAACTCAGGACAGCGAGAGTTAGCCAAAAAAGCGGCTTTCCTGTACAAGTCAGCGTTGAATGATTCAAACCCAGCAACCAAGACGATGCGTTTCATGCCTGTAAGCTACGAAATATTTCTTTACTTAAATCTTAAACGTGCTTTCAGGCTGATTGTTAAATATCTACCCACAGATTTCGGTCAATAATTTCTTAAAAGCTTCCTCAGCTAAAGAACTACGGGAATTTGTTACCAAGTTACTGAGTTCAATCTTTTAGCTGGGCGCTCCAGTTCTTTTGAAGCGTCATAATAGTCTCATCTAGGTGAGGATCTATTGCTACAAGCAAGTGGACGCAAAAAAAACCAAGTAGATTACGAAACATAAACAGGCTTAAAGCTCTTACTAATGACCAATGATCAATGACCAATGACAAAGGACAAAGGACAAATGACAGCCTCACTCACCCCTTTGGGACTAACGGCTTTAGAAGTGTGCAGTGATGAATCGGTGTATGCTCCCGGTCATATTCAGCCGCATGGAATATTGGTGATGCTGCAAGAGCCACAGCTGACAATTTTACAGATTAGTGAAAATGCGGAACAGTTTTTTGGGATTTCGGCAGAAGCATTACTGGGTAAACCCTTACGACGGTTGTTTTCCCGCGCTCAAGTGCAGCGACTTGCTGGCTACCTGACTGAAGATAATCTAGAACTTGGCAATCCGTTTAAGCTAAAAACACGGCGGAAGGTTGCCCAGACCGATTGGCAACGAAAAAATCAGACATTCAGAGGTGTAATGCACCGGATGGTAGATGGGTTGATCTTGGAACTAGAACCTCAGCGATCCATCAAAAGCACCCACTCAATCCAGTTCTATCGCCGCCTGCAAGCTGCGATCGCTAATCTTCGTAATGCTACTAACGTGACGAATCTAGCCCAAATCCTTGCCAAAGAGGTGAAAGCGATGACTAGGTTCGATCGGGTGATGATCTACCGCTTTGAGGCAGACGATAGTGGTGTGGTGATTGCCCAAGAGAAACAGACGCATTTAGAAACCTATCTGGGACTGCACTATTTGGCAATAGATGTTTCTGCACCAGCCCACAAATTGTTTTACCGCAATCGAATGCGATTCATTCCCGATGTCAATTACACTCCTGTGTCGCTGATTCCCACCAACCATCCTCTGACAGATGCACCCCTCGATCTAAGTAATTCTCTGTTACGGGGAGTGTCACCCTGTCACGTTGAATACTTACAGAATATGGGGGTTGCTGGGTCGATGACGATTTCGTTGCTCGACGACAAACACCTCTGGGGATTAATTGCCTGTCACCATTACAGCCCGAAGCTAGTGGATTATGAAACTCGCAAAGCCTGTGAGTTTTTAGGACAGTTTGCCTCAATCGAACTGGTGCATCAGCAAGAACGAGAATTGCAGATTTACCGAACGCAGGTGAAAACAATTCAGGATGAACTGCAACAGAAGTTATTGCAGGATGCCAATTTGCTTGAGCAAGTTTTTAGCCGAAACTCTTCTCAATTACTGGATCTAGTTCATGCTCAAGGAGCCGCGATTTTGCTTGATGGTCATCTGATATTAGTTGGTCAAACGCCATCGGATACCCAGGTGCAGCAGCTTGTGACATGGTTGGTGCAACACAACGAAGAACGAGTGTTTGCTACCGATTCCCTCTCACGTTTATATCTACAAGCAAAAGCATTTAAAGATCGAGCTAGCGGCATCTTAGCAATTTCCATCTTATTCAACCATGTCAAGCAAAAGTCTTACCACATTCTCTGGTTTCGATCGGAGCAAATCCAGACGGTGAATTGGGCGGGCAACCCCCAGGATGCAGTCACCATCAACGAAATTGGCGAGATGCATTTGTGTCCCCGCAAGTCCTTTGAAGTGTGGAAAGAAACCGTGCGAGAAACTTCCTTGCCTTGGAAAGTTGCCGAACTAGAAGCCGCCAGTGAGATGCGAAATACGCTGATGTTGGTAGTACTGGAGTTTTCCCAGACAGCTTTAGAACAAGCCGCAGAACAAGCTGCGATCGCTAACCGCGCCAAAAGTCAATTCCTCGCTAAAATGAGCCACGAACTCAGAACTCCCCTGAATGCCATTTTGGGATTTACTCAGTTGATGAATCGTAGCGACGCAATTCCATCTGAATTTCAAGAACATTTAGGGATCGTCAGCCGCAGTGGAGAACACTTACTAACCCTGATCAATGATGTGTTGGAAATGTCTAAAATTGAAGCGGGTCAGTTACAGCTAACAGAAAACTGTTTTGATTTGCATCAGCTAATTCACTCCATCATCGATATGGTTGCCCTCAAAGCTTTAGAGAAAAGAATCGATCTGATTGCAGAGCAGCATCCCAACGTTCCTCGCTATGTGTATGGTGACGAATCAAAACTACGCCAAATTCTGCTCAACCTATTAACCAATGCGATCAAATTTACGACAACAGGTAGTGTCACCCTGCGATTACAAGCTTTCGTCAATTCACTTAATTCAAAACAACGCAGTTCCTCTAATTCCAAAGCAATTATCACCCTTCATTTGGAAGTTGAAGATACTGGATGTGGCATCGCTCAGTCCGATCTAGAGAATGTGTTTGAAGCCTTCATGCAAACAGAAGAAGGTCGCCATGCTAAAGGTACAGGCTTAGGCTTATCGATTAGCCGTCAATTTGCCCGGTTAATGGGTGGTGATATTACAGTGCAAAGCACCTTGAGTCAAGAGTCAACTTTCATTTGTGAGGTTTTACTGAGTCTGGTAAACTCAGTGGATATCATTGCCTCCCAAACGCCTCGCGCTGTTATCGGTTTGGAAGCGGGACAGCCAAATTATCGCATTCTGGTAGTGGAAGACTTTAGAGAAAATCGCCAGTTACTCGTCAGGCTATTGGAATCAGTTGGGTTCGAGGTATGTGCAGCCAAAAACGGCAGCGAAGCGATCGCTCTGTGGTCAGAATGGCAACCACACCTGATTTTGATGGACATTCAAATGCCGGGAATTGATGGCTATGAAACTACCCAGCAAATTCGAGACACACAAGCAGGTAAAGATGTAGTGATTATTGCGCTGACAGCCTATGCCTTTGAGGAAGATTACACCACTAGCATTCAGTCAGGCTGCAATGACCATATCACCAAACCATTTCTAGAAACTGTTCTATTTGATAAAATGGCACACTACTTAGGAGTCCGTTACCGCTACCGCGAAGAAGCTTTATCGGAGTTAGATCGGAAATCCCTAAGTGCCAAAGATTTTCAGGTAATGCCGCCAGAGTGGATTATTCAGGTGCATCAAGCAGCACTCGATCTCAACGATGCCGAACTCTACAATCTCATCGCTCAAATCCCCAACCAGGAGCAAGTTCTCGCCAATGCCCTGAAATATCTGGTCGATAACTTCCAGCTAGAAGCGATCGCAACTCTAACCCAAATTCACGAAAACGACTGTGGCTAATTTACTTAAATCTGCTTCTGAAACAAATATTCTCATCGTAGACGATACCCCCGATAATCTCCGATTGTTAACTAAAATACTAGAGTCGCAGGGCTATATTATCCGTAAATCTCTCAATGGGAGAATGGCATTACAAGCTGCTTATCGATATCCGCCAGATTTGATTTTGCTTGACATCAATATGCCCGAAATGAACGGCTATGAAGTTTGTCAACAGTTGAAAGCATCAAAAACAACAGATCAAATTCCGATTATTTTTATTAGTGCCCTTGACCAAATCAATGATAAAGTTCAGGCATTTGAACTGGGTGGACAAGACTATATTACCAAGCCGTTTCAAGAACTTGAAGTGCTAATGCGAGTCAAAAACCAGCTACTCATCAAACAGCAATACCAACAACTTCTCGAACAAAATCAACGCCTAGAGCATGAAATTCAAGAACGTCTAAAGGCTGAAGCAGACATAAGACAGCTATCTCTCACTGATGATTTGACAGGATTATATAATCGACGGGGTTTCTTTTGGCTGGCAAATCAGCAATTTAAAATTGCCCAGAGGACACAAATGTTGTGTTGTCTTTTGTTTGTTGATTTAGATGGTTTAAAGCAGATTAATGACTCTCTAGGGCATGAAATAGGAGACAGAATGATCGTTGACACAGCCCAAATACTAAAGCAAACTTTCCGTGATTCTGATATTGTTGCCCGTCTAGGAGGAGATGAATTTGTAATATTTGTTCCTATCTGCTCTAAGAATACAGATGAATTTTATCCTCGATTGCAAGCAAGTATCGATCGCTATAATCAAGATCGTAACTATTTGTATCAACTATCTATAAGTATTGGCGTGACACAATGCACCTTGAATGAAAACGTTTCGCTAGAACAATTGATAGAAGAGGCTGACAAGCTCATGTATGAACATAAACGTGCTAAACGCCTCGTAGAACATTAACAAGAAAGAATTCAGGAGTCAGGAGAAGCAGTTCGGTGGTATCATTGCATCGAAATGATACCGTAATTTTGTCTAGATATAGAATTCTATCGCCCTACTAATGATAGATTATTTCTGAAAGGAGTTTGCTGCAATGTCCACAACACCAACTACCCGATTAATTTTAGAGACTTTACTCCCCCATCTGAAAGTAGCAGCAGCTTATGCCAATTTTCTGCAACCAAAAATTGCTGCACTTCCCGCCAAAGAACAAGCAAACAACTTTTTTAGTGCTGCACTGACTGATGCAGATGTGGCTATTCAAAATTTGGTAGAAGTAGTATTACTAGGCACTTTCCCAGAGATTCGCTTTTATGGTGAAGAATATGAAAGCTCTAATAATACCAAGTATTTTCGCGCTACCGAACTCGGTTCAGAAGGTGATTACTTAGTAACACTTGACCCGATTGATGGGACGAAGTTTTACATGGATGGACATTCTAATTACCAAATTATTCTCAGTATTCTAAATTATGATGAATTTGAAGCAGTAATTGCCATTTCCCCTGCCCAAAACATTTATTTTTATGCCCTTCGAGGTGAAGGTGCTTTTAAAGGGACGCTCGATATGAACTTAGAAGCCTGTACCCCTTTACATATAACATCCGCCAAACCTGCTATTTTGTTGGGATGGGGGATGAATGCGATCGCACCTTCACTAAAAGATCGATATCAAGTAATCGATATAGCAACTGATTACTCTAGCGATATTCAAATTCCCAATCTCAATGGTATTCTCAGTGGTGACTTGAGTGGAGCAGTCATCAAATCGGGTAAATTTATTGATAGTGCTGCACTGGCTTTTATTGCAAAAGAGGCTGGCTGGATTGTCACTACTCTGGATGGTTCGACTTTACCGCCACTGCATACTTGTAAAAACTATAGTCTGCCTGGATTGATCGTAGCTGCCTCAAAATCTGTTCATCAAGATTTACTTAAAGCGATGCAAAGTGTAGCTGTTTGAGGTATGGCAAGGGACTGGGGACTGGGGACTTGGGACTGGGGACTGGGTGAAAAGTCTTTTTGTGTCTAAGTTTCACGATCTTTTGATGTCTTAACCACCTTAACTGTTGCTGTCAAAGCAACTAGATACCGTCTTCTACGACTCATATTTTTTTGACAAAATGAAAATCTGTATTGTTGGCGCGGGTGCGATTGGTGGATATTTAGGGGCAAAACTGGCACTTGCAGGTGAAGCCGTGACGCTGATTGCGCGTGGTTCTCATTTGGAAGCAATTCAAAAAAATGGGCTGAAGTTGCTCATGGCAGACGGTTCTAGCCAAATTGCTACTCCGACTTTAGCAACTAGTGATATTGAGGAAGCGGGGACACAAGATGTAGTAATTTTAACTGTTAAGGCTCACAGTGTACCTGCGATCGCACCCTCTCTTCCTGCACTCTACAATCCTCACACAATGGTGGTGACAGCCCAAAATGGCGTTCCTTGGTGGTACTTTCGTCAGCATGGCGGTGAGTATGAAGGTACGCGGATTCAATCTGTCGATCCAGATGGAATTATTGAAGCTAGTATCGGTGCTGAACGCGCCATTGGTTGTGTGGTTTACCCGGCAACTGAAATAATTGAACCAGGTGTGATCAAACATATTGAAGGCGATCGCTTTACTCTCGGTGAAATTGATGGGAGTAAAAGCGATCGCATCCAATTATTGGCACAAACTCTCAAACAGGCAGGATTCAAAGCACCAATCCGCAATCAAATTCGTACAGAAATTTGGATCAAGTTGTGGGGGAATGTGGCATTTAATCCCATCAGTGCCTTAACTGGTGCTACTTTAGAGGATATTTGCCGCTATCCCCTTACCCGCGAACTAGCGCGGCAAATGATGACTGAAACTCAAGCGATCGCCGAAAATTTGGGTATAAAGTTTGGCATCACTTTAGAACAGCGAATTAATGGGGCTGAAAATGTTGGCGCTCACAAAACCTCAATGCTACAAGATATTGAAGGCGGACGCGCTACGGAGATAGACGCGATCGTTGGCGCGGTGGCAGAATTGGGAAAACTCACTCAAATTCCCACACCTTATATTGATGCTATTTATGCCAGCGTCAAGCTGCTGGAAGCGACAAAAATAAAAGTTTGATTTGCTGTCTAGTTAAATAGATTAAACGTGCCATTATATCATGTAAAAATACAAAAAAACTCTTATTGCTGATACTAAGAGTATTTGATAATATGGATGAAAAATTGTCTCTTGTGAATGAAATCAATAATATGATTGATACCGATAGAGCAGGTAGATACATAGAACAGCTTACTGGATACAAAGCTTTTATACCTAATCCTTTACCGCCTATACCCAAATTATGTATTGATGATGAAATGTTAGAACTTTTATCACAAGCAGATAGAGCATTAGGTCGTTTAGATGGATCAACAGACGCTTTACCTAATCCCGACTTATTCGTGTTTATGTATGTTCGTAAAGAGGCAGTGTTGTCAAGTCAGATAGAAGGAACACAAGCTTCTTTGATAGATGTCCTTGAGTTTGAATCCCGTACAGTTGAACCAGACAACCCGCAAGATGTAACCGAAGTTGTCAACTATATTGCAGCAATTAATCACGGACTCGAAAGATTAGAAAATAATTTTCCTTTATCATTGCGATTGATCCGTGAAATTCATAAAGAATTATTGAGAGAAGGCCGAGGTTCTGAAAAGGGTTCAGGAGAATTTCGCCGCAGCCAAAATTGGATTGGTGAAGGAAGATGTAATTTAAAGGAAGCTACTTATATTCCACCTCCACCCCATGATATGCAAGAAGCTTTAAGTAATTTTGAGAAGTTTTTACATGACTCTGCTCCAATGCCAGCTTTAATTAAAATTGGATTAGCTCATGCTCAGTTTGAGACAATTCACCCTTTTGAAGACGGCAATGGAAGAACAGGACGCTTACTAATTACTCTCTTATTATGTGAAAAAAATATATTAAAACGTCCTCTGCTCTATATATCTTATTACTTCAAAAAATACCGATTACAATATTACAATCATCTCCAATCTATCAGGGATAATGGTGACTGGGAAAGCTGGCTTAAGTTTTTTTTAAAAGGTGTATATGAAGTTTCCCAAGAAGCATCTACTGTTGCTCGTCAAATAGTTAATTTAAAAGAAGAACATCGTAAAACAGTAATGGAACGAATGGGAAATCGGAAGGCAGGGAATGCTATAGCTTTACTCGAAAAACTATATTACAAGCCAGTTTTTAATATAGAAATGGCTCAAGAATTTACCCAATTATCATACACTAACGCTAACATTCTAGTCAGAGAACTATGTAATATAGGAATCGTGGAAGAAGTTACTGGAAATAAACGTAACCGAGCTTTTATTTATGAACCATACCTATCTATTTTTAAGGAGTCTTAACAACAAAGCAAATGCAGATTTAAGTAGGTTGGCGGGAAAATTCATAACTATGTCATTGCGAGTGAAACGAAGCAATCGCAAAGGTTTCAAGTATTTTCCATTTCGTTACATAGTTAAGTTTGTTTATGCCCACCTACTTAAAAGCTTCTGCACAAAACTTATAGCTACACTAAAATCTTTTGATAGCTATGAAATTTATATAATTATCAAGTCTATGAAGAAAAAGAAAGGATGGCTATTAACAATACTGGTTGTAGCAGTAGTAGGAATTAGCATTATTACAGGACAAAGTAATTCTCTAAAGGCAGCTTCACCTTTAGGTAGAGACACGCTGACGATGATTACTTCGCCAGATTATCCCCCTTATGAGTTTTATGATACGAAAGGAGGCGATCGCCAAATCGTTGGCTTTGATATAGATATTGCCAAAACCCTTGCTAAAAAACTAGGGTTTAAACTTAAAATAATGGAATCTGATTTTAATGGATTAATTCCTGGACTGCAAGCAAATCGGGCTGACTTTGTAATGGCTGGGATGACTCCGACTCCAGAACGTCAGAAAAATATTGATTTTTCAATTATTTATTACGAAGCCAAAGATACCATTGTCGCTCCTAAAGGTAGCAATCTGAAGCAGCCCCAAGACTTATCAGGAAAGAAGCTTGGCGTACAACTAGGAACGATACAAGAACAAAATGCTCAGAAAATTGCTAAAAAAGTTGCAGGTATTCAGCTAAAGCAACTCAATAAAGTCCCGGAAGTAGTTCAAGAAATCAAATCTGGACGAATCAATGCCGCAATCGTTGAGGATACCGTCGCTAAGGGATTCGCCCAAGCTAACCCAGATTTAGAATTTAATGTTATTCCCTCAGAGGAAGCAAGTGGATCTGCGATCGCTTTTCCTAAAGGTTCTTCTTTTGTAGAACCGTTTAACAAAGTCCTTCAACAAATGAAGGATGATGGCACATTGAATAAATTTGTCGCCAAATGGTTTTCACAGAATACCGCCAATCCTGTATCTTCCACTCCTGCCAAAGGCGGATTGAATCTTGACTTCACCAGAATTCTTCCCGACATTCCCTTTATTCTTCGGGGAATTCCTTTAACTTTGTTGTTCACGCTATTATCTGTATCCTTGGGGTTAATCTGGGGAACAATCCTATCTCTATTAAAAATTCTCGGCATCAAGCCGCTTACCTGGGTTGCTAACGCCTACACCTCTGTTTTTCGAGGCACACCTTTGCTATTACAATTGGCATTGGTTTACTATGCAACACCCCAACTTACAGGCTATGACATTTCAGCATTGCAAGCTGGGGTATTAACTTTTACTTTGAATTCTGGCGCTTATATGTCGGAAACTATCAGGGGTGGGATTCAAGCGGTGGATAAAGGGCAAAGTGAAGCGGCGATGTCTATGGGTGTTCCCTATTGGTTGATGATGTGGGATATAATTTTGCCCCAAGCATTGAAGAATATTCTGCCAGCATTGGTAAATGAAACTATCGGATTGCTTAAAGATTCCGCGCTGGTGTCAACCATTGGTGTGGTGGAAATATTACGCAGCGCTCAAATCGTTGGTGCAAATAAGTATATTTATTTTGAACCACTGCTATTTGCCGGATTAATCTACTATGTTTTAGTAATGGGTATGACTTTGAGTGCATCGGCTTTAGAAAGGAGGTTACGACAAAGTGAATAATGTAGTAGTTCGCACAGAATTCTTATGTAAATCCTTTGGAAAACTCGACGTACTCAAAGATATTTCTACTGAGTTTTATCAAGGCGAAGTGGTTGCTATATTAGGCCCTTCTGGTTCAGGGAAGTCTACCTTTCTGCGATGCATAAATTTGCTAGAACAACCCACCAAGGGAAGAATCTACTTTAACGAGCAAGAAATTACCAATCCCAAGGCAAACATTGCGAAGGTGCGTCAGCATTTGGTAATGGTATTTCAACATTTTAATTTGTTTCCCCACATGAATGTGCTGCAAAATGTCACCTACGCACCGATAAAGGTGAAAGGGATAAACAAGCAAAAAGCAGAACAACATGGCTTAGAATTGCTTGAATCGGTAGGTTTAGAAGAAAAAGTGTCTGTCTATCCGTCCAAACTATCGGGGGGACAGAAACAGCGAGTAGCGATCGCGCGGGCATTAGCAATGGAACCTGAGATGATTTTGTTTGATGAACCCACCTCTGCACTAGATCCCGAAATGGTTAAGGATGTGCTGGAAGTGATGAAAGATTTAGCGCTATCTGGGATGACAATGGCGATCGTTACCCATGAAATGGGCTTTGCAAAAGAAGTTGCCAATCGGATTATGTTCCTCGACCAGGGAAGTTTAGCAGAAGATGCTACCCCTAACGAGTTTTTCCAAAATCCTAAGTGCGATCGCGCCAAGCAGTTCTTAGAAAAAATGCTTTAGAATAATTGAAATTCGCCGCTTTTTTTGTATTCTTGAAACTTTTCCAAAACGGGGCGATCGTTTGGCATTAACGTAGGTAAGTCTGTCAAATCAAAGAATTCCAGCGCCAGCGATTCTCTATCTAAGCAAGCGAGACTGCCCTCCCATTCAACGGCTCGTAAAATTAAAATGTAGTTTTGGACGCGATCGCCATTAGGATAAGTTACAGTTTCAAAGGCTGGGTTGGAAGAAAACCCCACGGCTACAAAACGCTTAACTGTTAAACCAGTTTCTTCAAAAACCTCCCGTGCTGAACATTCTTCAGCAGATTCACCGACTTCTGGACAGCCACCAGGTAGTCCCCAAAGTTTAAAATCACTTCGCTTTTGCAACAAAACGCGCCCCAAGTTATCTTCGATAATCACACGTGCGCCAAATAATAGAAGTAAGCGATCGCCTACAACTTGTCGTAACTTGCCGAGATAAGAGTCTGACCAATTTGCCATAATTTTAGAGAAAATCTAAAGGTAGCAAATAGCATCTAAATTTACTTCAGTGTTTGTACATCTGGATAATAAGAAAAATAGTCGGTAATGTTTGCGATCGCTGTTTTCAGTCCAAATCAATCAAGCATAGTAGTTACTATATGAACTTCTGCCTATTTATCATTGATATTCAAAATGGATTTATCACTCAAAATACAAGCCATATTCCACAAAGGGTTAAATCCTTATTAGAGCAAAATCTCTTTGAACACGTCATCTTCACAAAATTTATAAATACACCCAACAGTCCTTATGTCAAACATCTAAATTGGCACGATTTAATGTCACCAGTCGAACAAAAAATTGTGGATGAAATTGAACCATTCGCTCAAGTAATTTTTGATAAAACTATATATACCGCTTGTAACGAAGAGACACTTAATTTTCTAAATAAAAATGATATCCAAAAAGTATTTATTTGTGGGTTAGATACTGATTCCTGTGTTTTAAAAACTGCTGTTGATTTTTTTGAGAACAATATCAAACCTTATATTTTAGAATATTATTCAGCGTCAACAGGAGGGGATAAAATTCACCAGGCTGGTCTTTTAGTATTAAGTCAGATGATTGGGGTAAATAATATTGTAACTGAACCTTTAGATAAGCAGAATCTAAATAAGTACTTACAGTTAGTATAAGAATCATATTTGATTTTTGAACAAAACTAGGTATTGTAGGGTGTGTTAGAACGCAGTTCGTAACGCACCAAACCCTTGACGATCGTGCGTTACGCTGTCGCTAACACACCCTACGTATCTTTTCAGAAATCAAATACTAGTCCTATATAAGAATTCTATCTGATTTCAGATAAAACTGGCTCTTTAGTCTCAGTATATTTTCAAAAGTCAAATTGAAGTTTTATGGTTTTAACCCACATTCCGTAGGTGCGATGTTTATAAAGAAAATGTAAAGGTAGCAAATAGCGATCGCGTGAAAACAGGATAATACAGCTGAACTCTCAAATCGTTCCCATTCAACATAGAACTATGGCATCTACACCTAAAATCCTCGCCTTTGCTGGCAGCACCCGGATTGATTCTTACAACAAAAAACTGGTAAAAATCGCGGCGGCTGGCGCTCAGGTAGCAGGCGCAGAAGTGACTTATCTAGACCTCCGTGATTTGCCCCTACCTCTGTTTGATGAAGATTTGGAAGCTCAAGAAGGATTACCTGCCAACGCCCGCACTTTAAAGGATTTGCTGATTTCTCATCAAGGATTGCTGATTGCTTCGCCGGAATATAACAGTTCACTCACAGCAGTTTTGAAGAACGCCATTGACTGGGCATCCCGTCCAGCCGCAAATGAAGCGCCATTGGCTGCTTTTGCAGGTAAAGTTGCTACTATTATGAGTGCTTCCCCAGGCGCTCTTGGTGGTTTGCGCGGGTTGGTTCACCTGCGTTCTATTTTGGGAAACATCAAAGTTTTGGTACTACCCGATCAAATCGCATTACCCAAAGCTTACGAAGCCTTCAATCATGATGGCACTTTAAAAGATCCGAAACAGCAAGAATCTATTGAGCAGTTGGGTAATGGCTTAACAAAAATATTGCTGAAGCTTAATTAAATTGTTCAATTTTATATAGGAATCCGGTTTGATTTGGAGAAAATATCCGTAGGATATTATCGCGGAGAGTACGGCATCAAACCCTTGATAATAGTGCGTTACGAACTCCGTTCTAACACACTCTACAATACCTAATTTCGTTCAAAAATCAAATAGTAATCCTATAGTAGATAACGAATACCTATCATTAACACAAAGATACCATACAGCTTTCTCATCAACTCGCTGCTAATAAACGGCTGATTTGCAAACAATGCCCCGAAGAAGTTACCCACGATTAAACCAACTGCAATAATCAGCGCATATTTGATATTAAGATTACCATTGCGATGGTAAACTAAGGCTGCTAAAATCCCAATTGGCAAAATTTGAGCAGCCACAGAAGTCCCTGTAGCTAATTTCTGATCTAAACCAATTACTAACACCATTGCCGGAATCATAATTGCGCCACCGCCAATACCAAACATCCCGCCAGCAATGCCAGAAACTAAACCGATTAACAATAGTTGGATCGAGATATTAGACATAAAAATGGTCGCTAGATTGGAAACTATAAATTAATTTTCTGAGAAAATATTGACTTAGGTAGCATTCCATGAACACCTTTGTTAGGACTGTTCACAACTTGAGTGATGTGAAAATTCACAGCTAAACTACACAATACATAAGCATCTTCTGGCGACAAATTTGCAAAGCTTTCCAGAAAATCGATCGTGTTTTTTAAAGCCAGTTCTAAAGCTTCATCCAAGGTTTGAGCAAAACCCATTGTAATAATATGAGTTGGAGTTTCGGCAATTGGTGTTGTCAGTTGTAAATCCTTGCGAAGTTTGAGGGTAATTCTACCATTCATAGAAGTTTCAATGGCGGTGACATTTACCTCGCCATCTCCTTGTGCAGAATGCCCATCACCAATAGAAAATAATGCACCTTTTACAAAAATCGGCAAAAATAAACGAGAACCAGCAAGTAATTCCCGGTTGTCCATATTACCGCCGTAAGAACCTGGTGGGATAGAAGTTCGGGAGGTTTCTGGAGTAGCGACACCAAGAATCCCAAAAAACGGTTTGAGGGGAATTTTGATGCCAGCACCCGCCGGAAATTCCGCGATATTATTTGCTAAATCTAGAGGAATGAATCTCAACGCAGGTTGAGGAAACTGCTGTGGTAAAGCTCCCCAACCTGTACGAATGGCATTAAAGCCGACGGGTAAACTAGGTGCGATCGCATCTAATTGTACTTCTAAAACATCCCCTGGTTCGGCATCGCGCACATAAATCGGCCCTGTGAGTAAATGCGGCCCCCCAGCAATCTTGCGTTCTGGGAGAAGATTTTGGCAAATATCGAGAAATTCTGGTGTGACAAATTCAGGTGGTGCTTTGTCATAAACGTAGTAACCAGTATAAGTTTCCACATCAACCGTATCGCCAGAATCAATAGTGAGCGCTGGTTCTAGTAGATGGGAGAAACCACCCAGATGCACGGTTTCTTTTGATGCTTTTAAAAGATGGTGAGTCATCGCTGTTTTGTTTTTAATCACCGAAAGGTTGAAAGAATTAGTCCGTCTCCTCTGCTTGCCGGAGCGCAACAGCGATGACTGTTTCACTCAGTCGAATTCCTCTGTTTATCATACGCTCAATAGCTTGGCGCATTAACACAGGATATCCTTCTTGTTTAGCACGCAATAAAATGCCAATAGAACCTGTGAGATTAAGACCACTCAATCTAGCAATCCGCCTACCAACAGTCTCATCAATACATACAGTTTGAATGCTTTTATTTAAAGCTAATTGAATTACAGATGCTTCCCCTAAATCCAACGAGTTGAGCAAAAAAGGTGAAATATTGAGTGGAGTTTGCCACTTTTGTAGCCAGGTTGCTGCCTGAAATTCTGCGACTGCAAACCCACTTACACCCCCAACAAGTAATTCCTGACAAACTTCAAAAGGAACTAGTACTTGAGTGTATAGCTGCAATACGTCTAAATCACCAAGAGCCGCTACTAGACTAATTATTGGAGCAGTATTAATTACAATTATCTCAGTGTTAGGCATTCTCTAGATCGGCAAGAAGTTCATCTTCTGTTAAATCAATCATAGCCACTCCATAATGATGCAAATTAAGCAAAAAAGAAACTCGATCTGTATCTACTAGTGCAGCTGCCATACCAGAAGATAGACGTTTCATTTCAAACAGTTTTACTGCCATCGCCCATTTAGCTTCTTGTTCAAATTGTTCCCGTGTCTGTTGTAAGGCATCTGGAAGTGTCTCTGGGTAGTTAATTTTGATTTGCAATGACATAGGCAAAATTATCCTTTCGTAATGTAACTTTTCCCTTACTCTACATTGTTAAGCAGTAAATCACCATACTCTGGATCGTGAAAGTTTTTCAACTTGCATCAAGCCTCAGATGAAAGGATGCCTACTAGTACTCGTACCAAATCTTCTAAACCTTCAGGAACACGATAAAGTTTAATATCTTCTGTAATTAGCTTTTGTTGTCTATTGAGTGTACCAAATTTCCAGTCATCTCCATTAGTCACTGCGCCAAATAAAATTGATGATTGTTCATCTAGAGACTGAGCCAGAGCTATTAATTCTACCGCTAGTTGTGTAAACCCTCTTCTGATATCTGATTGTTTTGCTTCAATCACTAATAAAGAGTTAGATTTATGTAAGTAATAATTTAAAGTACCTTTGAGCTTTTCATCCACATTAATTGGATACTCACTATATAGTTGAGCTTTTGTTTGATCGCAGATTTCAGCTAGGATAGGAGCAATCATAAATTATCTGATTGATATTTCAGCCGTCGGGTTAAAAAGCTTTATATTGCGCTGCAAGTAATTTTGTAAAAATTCTAAATAGCTAACCTCAGCAAAATATCTTGGTAATTTTAGCTCTGTGCGATCGTAGCTGTACTCAAACTCAGCTACTACATCTATTGTGGGATTAGGTAACAAAAACTATTGACTAAAAGTGTAACTTTGATCTGGTTTTAAAATTCTATATTTATTCATGATTTTTTATTGTGAAAGAACTATGCCGGAGATATTACGAATTACAAATTATGAGTTAGGAATTGATATGATTATCTCAACAATTTGCTAAACTCCAACTTCAGGGATAGCAAATAAAAATAATTTCAGTGTTGGGAAGTGAGAGGGGGTTGCAGAGTGGCTGATGATGAATGCATAGTCAATGCACAACAGATACATCCAAAAGATTTTTCATGGAGATTATGGCCTGTTTTGCCACTGTACCCTTATGGTAGGCGGCAGACAATCCGCAAAGAAATGGTTAAGGACACAATCTGGAATTTTGACCAGATTCAGGGCATTTTCTACGTAGTTGTGCCGATTCGCATGACTGTGGTTAAACTCGAAACCGGTGGTCTTCTTATCTATGCGCCTGTTGCACCAACTCCAGAGTGCATCCGACTTGTGAATGAGTTGGTCGTGGAACATGGTAATGTTAAGTATATTATCCTGCCGACTATCTCCGGTATAGAACACAAAGTCTTTGTCGGCCCCTTCGCCAGATACTTTCCGACTGCACAGGTATTTGTAGCTCCTCATCAATGGAGTTTTCCGCTAAATCTGCCCCTTAGCTGGCTTGGTTTACCCCCAAAACGGACTCAGGTACTCCCTGAAGATAGTAGCAAAACACCCTTTGCTGATGAGTTTGATTATGCAATCCTAGGCCCCATCGAGCTTGGCCCTGGTCGATTTGCAGAGGTTGCTTTTTTCCACAAGCGATCGCATACTCTTTTAGTAACAGATTCAATACTTTCGATCCCAGAAGATCCACCTGCGATCGTTTTATTAGATCCATATCCCCTATTATTCCATGCCAGGGATCGGGCTTCTGATATTGTTGCAGACATTGAGATAAATCGCCGTAAAGGTTGGCAACGCATCTGTTTGTTTGCTTTGTACTTTCAACCAAGCGCACTATATATACCCCAATGGAGTCAGGTATTGCAAGATGGCTTGAAAGCCCCAGAACGCTCAAGGAAAGCTTATTTTGGATTGTACCCCTTTACATGGCATCCCAATTGGGTGCGATCGTTTGATGCTCTGCGAGGTAATGGGCGGTTGTTTGTCGCCCCAATTTTGCAGACGTTAATTCTCAACCGCGCATCCCAAGAAACCATTGAATGGGCTGAGAAAGTTGCAAGTTGGAATTTCCAGTGGATTATTCCCTGTCACTTTGATTCACCAATTAAAGCCGAACCGCATCAGTTTCGCCAAGCTTTCTCTTTTTTGGAAAAGCAGCCTGCTGTTAGTGGAGATTTGTTCAGCAGTAGCAGCTATCCCTTACCAGAGGAGGATTTTAAACTACTTAGAGAAATTGATGCAGGTTTAAATAAGTTTGGTATTGTGCCAGCAGCAAAGGAGAAGGTGTAGAATGCAGCCGCCGGAAGCGAAGGTCTACTTGTTGAAAACCCCAACAACTACTCCTAATGTTTGATTCCCTTAAACCGTTCTTGCGCCGCCTGAAACGCTTCTTGCATTACTAACTGAATCCTTTGGGGATCGGGTTTCTTACCTCCCATTAAATCACCAAAGTAAACACAGGCTGCTTCACCTAGCGCCCAGGTGTAGGCGGCGGCCCAAGAGGCTGCGATCGCACTTCCAAAACCTGGTATAAATTTAATTAACTCCCGTGCAATGGCTTGTGCTACAAAACCACCTGCGATCGCACTCACAACACCTCCCGCCTGTGATGGTGTAATTGTCTGTCCATATAATTTACCCAACAGACCCACCATTGATACTTGTAAGGCAGTGAGTACTGGCATTGTAGCAAATGGCAAAGGTACAGCCGCCAGGGTAGCAGACATAATCGCAAAGGGCAAAATATAACGGCGTGCAGCATCTCGGTAAAGGTTGCCAAGTTGCTTCCCAGCTTCTTCTCGATCTAATAATTGATAAATTGCCTCGGCTTCTGCTTGTGGGAGTAGTTCTGCTAAAGAATCTCGCAGTGCTTCTAAGCCATAAAATACCGGATTGTAGCCATCTTCTTCTAAGGTAAAGTCAATAAGTACCGAGCGGTCAGTTATTCCTGCGAAGGCTTGTTGCATTGCGGCGAAGGCGCGGTTAACTTCTTCATAATCTGGCGGATAGGCAGGATGATCGACGGTATCGGTAGGATAAACCTCATGCAAACAGGTAACTACTAGCAGACAGGGAATATTTGGATACTTCTGGCGCAACTGTTTAGCAATTTGTCGGAGTGTTTCAGTTGCAAAATCATTGATTTTTACAGTCAAAAGGAGGATTCTGGCGGAACGAGTTTCCTTTTGTAAATCGCCAACTAACTCCTGAATGATTAATTCAGTATCTTGTTTAACATCGCCTAGCCCCACCGTATCAGTAAAAACTAGTAATGGCAGGTCATTGGAAGGATAGGCATAGCGCTGGGTGTGTTGTGTGTGGGGACGAAATCCTTGACCAATAATCTCAGTAGAAACTCCTGTCAATCCCCGCACAATGGAACTTTTTCCAGCTTGAGGTTTACCAATCAGCAGCGCTTCTGTGGTTGGCAATTCGGCTCGGATTTTCTCTAAAATCTCTGCAACCTGAGTTTCGCTCACACTAAACCATTCAACAACTGTCTGTGCCACTTGTTCTACGGGTAGCAGTTGGGTTAGACGTGTTGTTGCTTTGTTCCAGACACCACCAAGACGGTTTGTCCAGGAATTATCGACTGACTTAGTAATCGTTTTGTCGGTCGGTTCACTCAATTGCTGAGAATCATCTTGCTCAGTCATTTTCATGAAAACGGTAGATAGAATTACAAACTATATCCTGTCTATATTTATCGTACTGTCAAACTTGGTTTAGTTTGGGTTAATTTACTCATCCTAAAGTTCAGTTTCTTCACCCGATGGCTTTTCTTGAACACGCTCTTTCCAATATCCTGGTTCGCGGCTACAGTGCATCACCGCCAAAATCAAAATGTAATCTTCCTCAATGGTGTATAAAATTCCATAGGGAAAGTTGCGTGTTAAACATCGACGAATGTTTTCCTCAACAATAGCCCAGCGATTTGGTGATTGAATGATTCGGAAAATTGTATCCTCAATCGCATTAATAAATGCTTGTGCTAATTCAACTCGACGCTCTGCGTAAAAATTGACCGCTTCGCCGTATTCACTTAATGCTGTTGGGTGAAAAACGTACTTCATTAATCCAAAAGTTGTCTCACCCTAGCTAAGGCTTCCTCTCCAGGAATGGGTATAACTGTACCGTTTCGGACTTCATCTCTACGCTTCTTGGCTTCCTCTATCCACAGTTTTTGTTGTGTTTCATCTACATCAAATTCAAGACTTTCAACCAGTTTTTCTGCCAACAATGCTCTTAAAGCACTGGGCAAAGCTAAGGCTTCTTTCATGATTTGCTCAACAGATGACATAATTCCTGAAAGCATAGGACTATCAAGAGTCTAGCAGGAAAGCAGTAGAGGTGGCACAATACTGAGATTATGGAAAGTTCCTCGGATGTCTACCTAGATCGTTTTGGTTCAATCAAATTGACGATCGCTTTCACCAATACATCTGGATCTACTGGTTTGGAGATATGCATTTGAAATCCGGCTGCTAGTGCTTGCTGCTGATTCATTTCCCCTGCATAAGCTGTGAGAGCGATCGCAGGTACGCGTCCACCTTGTTGGGGCGATCGCGATCGCACTTCCCGCATCAGCATATAACCGTCTGTCTTGGGCATTCCAATATCACTAATTAAAACGTCTGGTATCGACTCAGACAGTGCTTGTAATGCCTCCTGTGCTGACGATACGGCGGTTACTTCTACACCATAATCTTGCAAAATGAAGCTCACTAAGTCGCGGATATCTGGTTCATCATCCACCACTAAAACTTGAGTGTTTGAAAGGAGTGAAGATTCCGGTTCACAATCTAAATACTCATTCTCTTGCCGCCGAACCTGTTCGCTTCTCACCAAAAGCGGTAATTCAACACTGAAGGTTGCACCTAATCCTTCTCCAAGACTTTCGGCTTGAACTTTTCCTCCATGCATTTCTACCACCTTCCGCACGATCGCTAATCCTAAACCTAGTCCGCCAAATGTGCGTGTAGTTGTGCCATCAGCTTGGCGAAAGTAATCAAAGACATAAGGCAAAAAGTCTGGGTTAATTCCCTTACCTGTATCGCTAACTTGAATTTGAATCTGATTACCAACTTCCATGAGTCGAATTTCTACCCGTCCTCCTGGTGGTGTAAATTTTACTGCATTGGAAAGCAGGTTCCACAGGACTTGCTGGAGGCGATTGGGATCGCCCATAACTTGCCCTAAACTGGGATCGAAGATGGTCTTAAGTTGAATTGAATTGGCTTCTGCTGCTAATCGTACCGTTTCTAGTGCTGCTTCAACTACCATTACCAAGCTCACTGGACATATATTCAAGTTTAATTTCCCTTGGAGGATGCGAGACACATCCAACAAATCTTCAATTAGCTGGGTTTGTAACTTGGCGTTGCGTTCAATGGTTTCCAAGGCGCGATTAGTGGTGTGTTCGTCAAACTTGCGAGTCCGCAACATTTTCGACCATCCCAGAACGGAGTTTAGCGGAGTTCGCAGTTCATGGGAGAGAACCGCTAAAAATTCATCTTTAATTGTGTTGGCAATCTCTGCTTGTTGGCGTGCTGTTCTTTCGCAGTCGAGGAGGCGATCGCATTCTTTTTGGGCCAATTTGCGATCGGTAATATCTAGGACAAAAGCAACACCGTTCTCTTGGGAATCATTCAGCAAGGCTATCCCCAAAACAATTGGTACTCGCTTACCGTTGCGGTGGATGAACTCTTTCTCGTAAATTTTGGAAACTCCAGTAGTTTGCACCTCCAAGAGGGCGCGATCGTCTAAATGCTGATACTCAATAGGGGTAAGTTCTTGCCAATTAATTCTACCTAAAGTAGCCAACTCGTCACGAGTGTAGCCAGCTAGCTGAAGAAAAGCATCATTGGCATCGATCACAAAGCCATCCACATTCCAAAAAGCGACCCCGATTAGGTTAGACTCAAACAAACGCCGAAATCGCGCTTCACTTTCGCGTAACAATTTTTCTGCGCGTTTGTGTTCGGTAATATCACGAGAAACAATAATTACGCCTTCAATACTTTGGTCGAAATTCCGCAATGCGGTAAGAATGTATTCATAATAATGCACCCCATCAGTAGTTACATATTTACACTCATCCTTGATTGGCTGCCCAGTTCTCATCACAGCTTGTCGTTGATTATCTACCTGTTCTACTAGGTCTGTAGGTAAATCCAGTTCTTGCAAAGTTTTTCCAATAATATCCTGGGGTTGAAAACCTAATATAATAGCTGCATCACGACTGACATATTCATAGCAACCTCTGCGATTAAAGATGTAAATATGATCGACAGAGGCGGTGAGGATGGCATTTAAAATATTTGCTTGTTCTTGAACTTGTGTCGTTAGTTCACGAGTACTTTCTTCTGCCTGCTTGCACACAGTAGTTTCCATGCAAATACCGATCATCCGCACCGCTTGCCCGCGATCGTTATAGATAAATTTTCCCTTAGCAGAAATCCAATGTACGCTTTGGTCTGACCGAACTATCCGAAATTCATCATTGTAGTCAGTTTTTTGTGCCAATGCGTGGCCGATCCCTTGCATTACAGATTGCTTATCTTCAGGATAAACGCACTTTTGAAACGTCTCATAAGGGCCATCAAAGCTACTTGGAATTAAACCAAAAAGCATCTCATAATTTTCCGACCAGATGACTTGATTGGTAATAATATTCCAATCCCACAAGCCCATCTGAGAAACTTCTAAAGCTAACCTTAGCCGTTCTTCACTCTCTTTAAAAATTATTTCCAGTTGCTGCCGCTCTGCAATTTCTTGTTGGAGTTGCTGTAAAGTCCCCGCCATGTTTTCTGGCACATTCAAGCCTGTGGATTTTTCCTGTTCGAGATCGCATTCAATGTCATCATCGAATACTTGATTTTGGGGATTTTGTACAGCTATTGCTAGTTGAGTTCTTGTTTTTGTTAATTGTTCCTCAAGTGATGCTTGCCTTTGCTGATAAAATATTTCCGATCGCTCTAACTCAGCTACACGCTGCCGTAAAACCGCTAATTCATCAGTAAATTTAGAGTTAATTTTATCAACATTTGGCATCTGCATACACTGCCTATAACTAAATAACATAGACTTGAAGAGTAGGCATCCCCTAGTTATATTAGTATGGATTTTTAAGCTCCAAAATGCAATCCATCAAAAGGCACATAGGAGTCTTAGCCAAAAGATATCCTTTGGATTTAAGAGCGATCTTTAGCCCTGCCAAGGTGACTTTTTATCGGAGAATTATGGCAGGAGCGATCGCTATCTAAAAATAAATAGTGGAGAATAGACCACTAAGCTTTTAGCCCAGGCAAAAAATTTACCTTCACACAGACACCCATCACTCCTAATGCAGCAAAAGTGTGCTGTTGTTATCAATTAGCCTCAGAGTTCCACCAGTAGCCATACCTGAATTAGGCTGTGCCGATGCATTATAAGTCTCAATGTAGCGACGCACTTCTAATGGAAACTGCGGATAGTCTAATACCGCATCCCCATCAGCAATTGTTGACCAGAAGTCTCGCAAACCAGGAGCTAATTCTTTTGCCTGTGATAGTGGTAAGTTTAATGGAGAGTGAGTTAGTAGCTTGATTAGGAAGGGGAAAGAGCGATCGCCCACCCATTGCCGTGATGACTCTTGCAAATCGGGAAACTCAGGCACTGACTCTACCCGATGAGATACAATTTGCAATGATTCTTTACCTTGGTTATCCCGATGAAACTCTAGCACTCGATAAGGGTGAGGATAGCTAACTAACGACCCAGTGGTAATATCATATACTCCATCTGAGTAAGCAATATCCTGAACGTGCAAATGCCCGGTAAATACTAGCTTGACTCCGTAGCGCCTTAGTAACTGCAACAATTCTGTGGAATTCGCCAACATATAGCGATTGGCCAGTGGGTGGTTTGATTGATCGGGCAAATGCTCCACCACATTATGATGCACCATCACCAAAACTAATTCATCAACAGATGCCGCCAGCACTTCTTCTAACCACCCTAGCTGTTTGGTATCCAAACACCCCACCTGCTCGCCCTGCTCATTAAAAGAGTTAGAATTCAGTCCAATCAGCTTAACTCCAGGTAGCAATTGACGAATGTAGTACATCTGCTGCGGATCTTCATAGCCAAACTTGGTGTAATAGTAGGGAAAATCCGCAAAAGCGATTGATTGGCGATCGGCCAACAGCACGGGAACGTCATGATTCCCAGGAACAACGTAGACGGGAAAAGGTAGCTGGGCTAGACATTGTTGTAACCAGGCGTGGTTTTCTGGTTCGCCGTGCTGAGTTAAATCTCCTGGCAACAATAAGAAATCTAAATCGAGTTGTGTTAAATGTTCGAGTACACTTTTAAACGCCGAGATACTAACTTCTACCAGATGAAACCGACTAGGATGATCCCAGATTGTGTGGGGAAGTGCCAGGTGTAAGTCACTGACTACCGCAAAACGAAAATTGAGAGTCATTGATTTATGAAAACGTTAAAAACAGGGATTAAAATAAGCCTTTTCCCAAAAGTATAACCCTAACTTTCTTTCCTTGCTCAGGAGTGCATTTACTTAACATTTATATACATTAAGTATTGATTAAACATTATGATGGCGATTAACTTAATACCAATGCCCAAGTTAGAACCTGGCTTCTCTGCTACTCCTCTTTTCGGTAAAATGACTTAGCAGATCGGTAAAAAACAGGTTCAGAATCATGGCTCAAGCTAGTATTGGGATTATTGGTGGCAGTGGTCTGTATAAAATGGACGCACTCAAAGACGTAGAAGAGATACATATCCAAACCCCTTTTGGTTCGCCATCAGACGCTTTGATTCTGGGGACATTGGATAGTACACGAGTAGCTTTTTTAGCGCGTCATGGCCGCAATCACACGCTGTTACCCTCTGAATTACCCTTTCGCGCTAATATCTATGCGATGAAGCAATTGGGAGTGCAGTATTTAATTTCAGCTAGTGCTGTGGGTTCCTTGAAGGAAGAGGCGAAACCACTGGATATGGTAGTGCCAGATCAGTTTATTGACAGAACAAAAAATCGGATTTCGACGTTTTTTGGTGAGGGAATTGTGGCTCACATTGCCTTTGGCGATCCAATTTGTAAGAACTTAGCTGTAGTATTGGCAGATGCGATCGCATCTCTCAATTTACCAGAAGTTACTCTCCATCGCGGTGGTACTTATGTGTGCATGGAAGGGCCAGCTTTTTCTACCAAGGCGGAATCAAATCTTTACCGCAGTTGGGGTGCAACAATCATTGGGATGACGAATTTACCAGAGGCGAAGCTGGCGAGGGAAGCGGAAATTGCTTATGCAACCTTAGCGCTGGTGACAGATTATGATTGTTGGCATCCAGATCATGATAGTGTAACGGTGGAATTGGTAATTGGTAATTTGCTGCGGAATGCTGCCAACGCTCAAAAGGTAATTCAAGAAACTGTGCGGCGATTGAGTGAAAATCCGCCGTCGAGTGAGGCGCATTCAGCATTGCAATATGCGATTTTAACTCAGTTGGATAAAGCACCAGTAACTACAAAGGAAAAGTTAGGCTTATTGTTGCAGAAGTATTTATAGTATTGGATAGGAGCGATCGCTTGAACTTAAGATAAAGCGATCGCCTGCTTGATGAATGCTTCTAAGTTTTGGGTAGCAGTGGGATTGTCAAACAGAACGTTGATTGACAGTTTTAGAGCTTCACGAACTGAGGAACGCCAATCAATATCTACCGCTAATCGCACTGCAATCTTGATATATTGCGAGGCATCATCAGCAATTGTCTCAGTTACCCCCATAGCTTGCAAGAAACCATAAGAGTGCCGCCCTCGCATAAACTCACCAGGACAAGTGACAATCGGTAAATGACAGGCGATCGCATCCAGTGTTGTATTCCCACCCGCCCAATCAAAGGTATCTAAATAAATGTCTGTCAACGAAAGCAAGTCAAAGTAATCCTCACGGGGTAAAACAGGCGAGAATACACAATAGTCTAGACTATCTAAACCTACAGCCGCAAATACCCGTTTCAGACGTTCTTGAGAAATCCCAGAGCGAAGGAACATAAACTGAGCATTAGGAACTTGACGGGCAATTTCTGCATAAATGTAATCGTGTTGTGGTAGATATTTATAGCCAGCTTGACTAGAGATGTAGACAATAGCATCTTCTTGTAATCCAAAAAATAATCGGTTGCGACGGATTGAGTCAACTTCGATCGCAGGATAGGAAATCCCCACACCAGGCAAACGGACAAGGCTTTCGGTGTAGTGATCTTGCCCATTTACGGGTTCCATGAGTTCGCTAGATAAGAAATAGTCAATGGTGGGCAATCCAGAAGTTACAGGTTGTCCCCAAGCCATACATTGAATCGGTGCTAAACGAAGTCCTGCAATACATAATGTTGTAGCATCCATTCCTAATTCTGGAAAAATTAACACATCCAGGTTGTCATCAATAACTTGTTGACAAACTTGTTCTAAATTATTCGGCAAATGATAGAACTTTGTACTATAGGAATTAAATAATTTAGTAGCAGCATCAACTTGATGCCCTATATGATATGAATAAATTTCAAAATTTTGATTATCTGCATATTTTAGCCAGTTTAAAAATAAAGCCGTTCCGCTCCAGCCACACAAAAAATAGGAAAGATAGCCAATTTTAATTCGCTGATTGTTGCTAATAGAAGAAATCTGACGCGCCTGAATCCATTGCGGATAATTTGCCGCCATAATTTGGTGAACTAGCTGTCCATATTGCTGCTGTAGTAGCACATCATTCTTTGCCTGATATGCAAGAAAAAAGTTTGTATGATTCCTGATTCCTGTTAAAGCTTTTTTCTCTTCATCAGGGCTATTAATTGTTATTTCTTGAATGAGTTTTTCTAGCCCATCCTGAAACCATGCTCGATAAGTATCAATCTCGTCAGGAGTTTGATAAATTTCTGGCAGCATAAGATGGCTCAATATCTTAAATATATAGTTTTCAGGAAACTTATCTGTAACCTGTTGAGCGAAGTTACGAGCTTCCACATACTTATGGCTTTGCTTTAGGCGAATAATCAGCCAGAAATAGAGTTCTTCTGCTTGAGGGCAATAGCTAATACCGTTGTGTAATGTTTCGATAGCTCCTTGCATCTGACCAATTTTATAGAAAACATTACTTAGCTTTAGATAATAGTCAGTCTGGTGTGGACAACTGGATAAATACTTGCTGTAATATGGGATAGCTTTTTCTGGCGATTCACTGTCTGCGAAATAGTCACCCCATCTTTGCCAAGATTCTAACTGAGCAGCTTCATAAACAATTTGCTGGCAAATTTCTGACAAATCACATATCGGAATTTTTGCAATTTCTGCTTGTTGGATAATATAGCAATCTTCGTTTTGAATTGGGATGCGAAAGTTAATTAATGATTTAATCACAGACCATTCTTGTGTGGTTAACTGACCTGTAAGCCCTACATTGAGGTCTTCACAGATAACTTCTTCCAAACTAAGTTTCAGAACAGTCTCAAAAAGTAATGAGTTAGCATTATCTTGTAGTTCATCCGATAAACTTTGAGTGTCAATTAATAGTGTTATATCTTGTCTAGCTGGATGTGTGAAAAGAGTTTTGAGAATATTTATTAAGTCTTCTGCGTTAGCGTTCGCGCAGCGTTCCGCAGGAAAGCTCGCCGTTCGCGTAGCCTCTCGTAGAGAAGGCATCGCAGTTTCTAAATTAGACCAGTCAGGGAATATAATAAAATTAATATCTCTTAATTCATTAATTAACATAGTGTTGCAATTACTAATGGCAAGTTGCCTTGCGTATAGGCACTACTATATATGTTTTTACAACAATGTCATCAGTAACGAAGACATAAGTAGAACAGGGTAAATAATTAAAGGTTTGTAGTGAGAACTTTAGTTCTCAAATCAGGACTAAAGTCCTTACTACGAACTGATTTTCGCTAAAGTTACATTACTTTACATAGTTTGTTTTTTTCAAGTCGTTCTACTTATCAATCCGCAATGAATTAACTGTAGATTGACTTGCGATCGCAATTACAACTGTAGTTCAAGTCAACAGTGCAAATTATTGAAGAAACGATTATCTGATGATATTTTCAAGTTTAAAAAACCCCACCTCTTAGATGGGTGGGGTTAGTATACTTACTAAGGCGGCTATTTAACCGCACATCAATGATATCACTCAAATTGCATTAGCGAGCGCCCCGATACAACAATAAAGCCGACAGAATCCAGTCTAATCTGGGGCTGACGAATTCCTTCGAGGATGGCTGCATTTAAAGCAGTTTCTATCTTCAATTCTTCAGCTAACGCATTATCCCAGCTTTGCTGGTTCAGACGCAGGCGTAATTGTTCGACTCGATTGGCTAATTTCTTCTCAGCGACTTTAGCACAACTTTGGCATAAGTCAATAAAATCTGGACGATTTGAGAGTAATTCTGAAGAAGTATTACGCACTTGGTAACAGAAATTTTGCCATTTACTAGGGTCAACAAAATCGTCAATAATTCCTAAGCGCTCTTTTGCCAGATTGTAATCTCGTCCTTGATTATTGTTTTTATCTTTATATGGACGTTGTAGAATACTTAAGAGGGCTTTATCTTCAACAACGCGGATTGGCTCCTTGCGACCATCAACATAGATAGTTTCTATAATTGGCGGAAATAGAGCATCAACACGGCGCTGCAAGTGTTTGAATTGAGAGCTATCTAGTTTGTTATCTAGTAAAACTTGTTTGGCAAGTCTTAAATTTACCTCGACTACATAATTGCATTGGAAACCAAACCACTCCTTCCCTTCTTTGGCATCCCAAGATGAATCAGTGCGCCACATTGCAAAGGCTTCACCTCGGTCATCCCAGTTTATATAGTTCAAAAGTGCTTCGACAAATCCTTCCCCAACTCGAAATAGTTTAATACCAGGATTCTGGTTTGCCACTCGGCGATTATAAGTACCAAATTGGTCTAATGAACTATCAGCAAAGCGGTTTTTTAACTCATTTATGGGAACTAATGTCCGCGTTGAAGGTTGATAACGTCGCATCTCTGATGAGTCGGGGTTATTGAGTCCTCTGAATCCCAGTGCTTCACAAATCCAGCCTTCAATTGCTCGTTTCATTTCCAGATGACACGCATCGTAATTATCTAGCTCTTGAAAATACTCGGTGGCAATTTCGTCGTTAGCATCAATTTCATCGAGAGCATTTTGTTCGCTAATTTTGGCAATTTCAGTTTCAATTTGCTCTTGAATTGGCGAAATCATCTCTAACAATCCAGCAGCACTTGATTGAAACAAAGCTGTTTCTAATTCTGCAAGTTTATCATCCACATAAAACTGCAAACTGGCAATTGATTGTTGGAAAATACCAAAGCCATCTTTTAATACTTGATACCAAGCATTGTGGGGGCTATCTTCCAAATAGGGGCCAATCAAAACACAAGATTGGACTCCAATTTTGCTGCCAATGCGGTCAAGTCTGCCAAGTCTTTGCTCTAATTGATTCGGCGACCAAGGAAGGTCAAAATGAATTAACCAATCGGCAAATTGGAGGTTAAGTCCTTCTTCTCCAGAGCGATCGCATACTAGAATAAAGCAGTTTGGGTTATTCCTGAATTTACTTAACCCTTCCTCAACTTTGTCTGGTGATTCTCCAAATTGATGTTTGGCTATTGTCTCTGCACCAAAGGTATCAGACAAATACCGGACTATTTCGCCACAAGTTTGCACAAAGCTGGTAAATACAATAAATTTGGGCAGAATATCGCCAGAAATTGGTCTTTTGATTCTCTGCTGTATCCTTGTGATGAATTCTTTTTGATTCTTCCGAACGTTTGCAGGAATTTTAAAGTACGTACCTAACTGATTCAGCACTACTGTTTTCAAATTTTCTGTCCGTCCTCCGTCCTCTTGGGGTTGACGAATAATTTTGAGGAAGGATTGCAGAATCTCTTCTTCCCCTGAGAATTTGGGGGTTGTAGTTAATAGGCGAATATCATCTTCTTTAAACTCCTGGATGAGTTTAGCATGAGGCTTACCAGTTAAACGGGCGGTAATTACCTGCTCTAATATGCCTAACCAAGTACCAGCAGCTAGGAATAACACCAGAAAAATTCGCTGATATGGCTTTTCACTAGGAGCAACACTCCGCCATTGATTGAGCAGTTCGTGGATATCAGGCGATCGCTCGTCTAGATCGTACTCTTCTTTGGGCGTAAAATTGCGGTCAAAGATTACATCTTCTACTGCCGCGCGACGGTTGCGAAGCATTCGCCGGTGTAGTCGATAGATATCGCTAACGTGAGTCCGAATCGCTTGAACGATTTGATCTTGCTCGGTAGAATTTGCTTGTAAACAATTTTCTAAATCATCCGCCAGCTTCAGTAAATACTCATCCTCAGCTAAGAGGGTTCGTAGTTGCTGCAAGTTGCTTTTGATAACAGCAGGTTCCGCACCTTCTTTAAAAGAAAGCAGAAGTCTACCAATTTCCTGACGGCTTTCAACTTTGGCGCGGAAACCTGCTAAATCACCAATTTTATAGGTTGTTGGGTCGAGCAAGTGCAACATGGCCAGAAAATCTTGCTCGTGATTCAGGACAGGAGTGGCAGATAATAAAAGTAAGCGATCGCTCTTATGAGCAAGTTCTTTGCAAGTCTGAAAACGCTGGCGAACTGTTGCATCCTTGGAGGTTGCCATTGCTGCGATGTGATGAGCTTCATCTAAAATTAAGCAGCCTATCCTCGCTTTCAGGTTGATTTTATGGATATCTTCAACCGCCAGCACTGCTACCCGTTTGCCAAAATGGGAGATGTAAAACTTGTTTTCTAACTCAGTCCGCCATTGTTTGAGCAAATATTGCGGAACTAATACCACCGCCCCTTTTTTCGGCTCATCCAGAAGGAATTGACGGAGAATCGCACCCGCTTCGATGGTTTTTCCAAGTCCCACCTCGTCTGCTAACAAGTAGCGTTGAATTGGGTCTTCTAGTACCCGCCGCACAACTTCAACTTGGTGAGGATAAAGATTAATATTTGCCGAAATCAATCCTGTCATCCCGCGACTGACAGCGCGTTGCTTAATCAAGGATTTGACGAAAGCTAATCTTTTGTCGTGGAAGTAAGGCGTTTCGTGACCCTTCATCGCTAAAGTTTCGATGGGGTCTGTGTTTGGGAGATTACAACGAACGTAAATGTCTTCTTCAGTAGCGATCGCAGTTTTCTTATCTGGTAAATCAATTTGATACATTTCTGTATCTTCATCCCAGATGAAAACTCTGCCAACTATCCATTTATCCTGAGTTTGGTACTTAATATAGCATCGAGCCTGGGGTTCAAGCCTGACCTCAGAGAGCGAACTTAAAGGTAAAGTTTTTTGAAGACGTTGCCCTATTGAGCAGAAATACTCAACATTTGCATTGGCATCAGATATTTCCGTAACTTTTCCGATACCCAAAGAGTTATTCTGGGACTGTACCAATAAACCGAGCTTAATCATAGATCCAGTCCCCTGAACACACTAAAAGAACTTTCCAGACTAGTTTGTTCACCTAAATATCTGGAAATTTTGTCGATCAACATTATAGATAATAAACTGGCATTACAGTTTTTGTTATGGCGATGTCTACGAGACGCTAAAAGCGAACGAATACTCGCTAACGCCGATAGAATTAAGATCGTGTACCTTTATTGACTATGAAGAAAATCCGAGACAACACAATTAAGTTAAATCAATATTTAAAGTTGATGGGCATAGTGCCAACTGGAGGACAAGCCAAGCTGATGATTCAAGGTGGCGATGTTCAAGTAAACGGGATGCTGGAAACCCGACGAGGGCGGCGACTAGTACCGGGTGATAAAGTGACAATAGAAGGAAAAACTTTAGAGGTGAATTTGGATAACAATGAAGACCAACACTTAGTGATAGATTTTCCTGAACAAACTGAGTAAAGGATTTTTATCCCAAATTGAAAAGTTTCTTTTTTGCCTTCTGAGTAATGCTGCAAATTTCCAATAAAGTTATCATCCCGCAGAGTGAGATTGAAATTAGTGCGATTCGCTCCCAAGGAGCAGGAGGCCAAAATGTCAATAAGGTTTCCACGGCGATTCACTTGCGCTTCGATATTGTCGCTTCATCATTACCGGATTATTATAAAGAACAGCTTTTAAAGCTGAACGATCGACGCATCACCCAGGATGGAGTTGTTGTAATTAAAGCACAAGAACACCGAAGCCAAGAAAACAATCGGGAGTCAGCTTTGAGACGACTTCAAGAACTGATTCAAAGCGCAGTTGTAGTAACCATAAAGCGCAAACCGACCAAACCAACTCGCAGTTCTCAAAGAAAGCGCCTTGACTACAAAACTAAACACGGACAGGTTAAGTCTAACAGAGGGGAAGTGACAGATTATTGATTTATAAATTAGACTTTGGCACTCAATTTTGTTGCAAAATCTTACCAGAGAATTAAGACTAATTCCTTCTATTGACTGTGGTAAAGTTCATGGCTTAGTTGGTTAGCTTGAGAGTATCAATTATTAAAGGTGAAAAAGGTGAATAAGACATTACTAACGATTTTGATGCTTGCACTGTTACTCTTATTCATCATCTCTCCCTTTGCTGCCCTTGCTAGTTTAATGCTAGTAGTGTTAGTTTCGGCGTTTTTCTCTTTAGTTGGAAACTTGTTCCAAGTAATAATTGGTGGTGACACCGATGCTAAAGGGTCATAAAAGCAAAATTCCCAATGAAGATAGAGATTTCACAACTATTTTGATGTTACACGAAAAAGCCGCTTGCAACGTGCGATCGCTTTGGCGGCTCTCTTATTGACCTTCTCCGTAGGTTGGGTTGAGGAACGAAACCCAACACTTCCGTGACTTTGTTGGGTTTCACTTCGTTCTACCCAACCTACAATTTTCTTAACCCAAGCGTATTGCCCTACAAGCGACAAACTTTGACCTTAAAAATCAATTTTCATTTTAAAAGAGATACCACAAACTTGGTTGATTGTCTCACTGTCAGCAAGAACTTCCCAGCCAAATCGTTTATATAAACTCACGGCTGGATTTGTCGCTCTGGTACTAAGTGATATTGATGGGTAAGATGTTTTAGCTGTTGCTAACAAATGTGTGAGTAACTGCGTTCCTATGCCTTTATTTATATGTTGAGGAAGAATTGCAATAGCTAGTTCAGGAGTTTGATCGTCAACATAGCCATATCCTTTATTTTCACCTGTCAATAGACGCAGCCATGCCGCTCCTACTGGTTGATTACTACTTTCTAGAATAGCGACAAAGCCGCTATCATCTTTACGTCCCCAATCTTTAACATATTTTGCCAAATCAGGATTATTCATTGCATCCTGTACTGTCAAATTAACATTTTCTATGAGATGGGCTGCTTCATATAGCATTTGCCAAAGAAAAGCCTCGTCTTCTTGTGTAAGTGGACGAATATAATAATCCATAACTTTCATTGAAGAGTCTCTGAGAAGCCTACACCTAGCTGTACTCAGGAGGTGTAGGTACGTCACGGTAATTTACTCAGGGGTGTCGCTAAACCGTCAATACTGACAAGATTTTTCTTCTGTTGATATTCTCTAACTCCCTCTTCACCTTTGTTGCTAGCCCAGTTGACTAAAGTCTGGCGCTCACCTCGATATTCATAGAGTGGTACGCCAAAACCACAGGAAATCTGTATTTTTTCAATGTCGGCGACGATAATTTGACGAGTTCCAGGCATCGGTACAAACAAAGAATATAGAGAGTCCCAATCTGGAGAACTCGGTAAAATCGTGTTTCCTTGACCGTAAAGACGCAGGATACGCGCGGGTTCTTCAAAAGCGCAAAACATGAAGGTTATCCGCCCATTTTCTTGCAAATGGGCTGAGGTTTCGTTACCACTGCCTGTAAGGTCTAAGTAACCTACTCGGCTGGGAGAGAGGACGCGAAAGCAGCCTAAACCTTTAGGAGATAGGTTAACATGACCCGTAGGACTCAAGGGTGCAGAGCCAACAAAGAAAAGATGTTGGGCTGCAATAAACTCTTGCTGTTCGTCAGTAATACAGTCAAAAACTTTAGCCATAGACTGTCTGATTTATATTTGGAAATTCCCCATCTTCTCAGCCTATGTCTTAGCTAAATATCTAGCAAGGGCCAATTGCTCATATCTAAAGAAGTGGGGAGTTGGGAAAAATATTACTGTCTCATGTACCGACTTGCCATTTGGATAGCATCAGCGATATCAACATCACCATCGCCGTCAGCATCCAAAAAGGAATTTAGTACAGGATTCCCGCCAGCTTGGGGATTTTGAGCGCTTGCGCCTGATTGTAAAAAATTCAGTACTAAAGGTACTGCTAAAGGTAGCAATTGTTGAACTATACCAGCATCCAATCCAGTGCGCTGGGCAGCAACTTGAGCTACTTGCTGTTGTATTTCAGGAGAAAACAGCGAATCAACTGCTTGGGGATTAGCTGAAGTCCCAGCGTATTGATTCACTAAACTTTGTGCGGCTTCATTTCCGTCTGTAGCTTGCTTGTCTTGTAAAGCAGAACGCACTTGACCACCGACAATTGATAAAACTGATTGAATCGTAGAAGGATCTGCGCCAGTCTGTTGGCTCAACTGTTGTACAGTGTTAATAATTCCTCCCAGTTGCCCTAAGCTGCCCTGTTGATTGGGATTAGTAACAGCCCCAAGAATTTGATCGAAAAGTCCCATAAATTTATTTCTCCCTTTGTTCTCAAAAAGCTTGCCAAAAATGGCTTGAGGTGTTCGTGTGTAGGCAAACTTTCGTCAGTCCACTAAAAAATTTAAACACGCAAGCTGATACTTGCTGTTGGTTATTGTGAAAAAATTAACTTTGGAAAGCTACTAGCTCAGGGATGAGAAGTCGGTAAAGTGATACCTACGGTGGGCAAAGCGATCGCAAATTCTGTACCTTGATTTAACTCAGACTGACAGCTAATCTTGCCTTTGTGTTTTTCTACCACAATTTGATATGCGATCGCTAGCCCCAAACCAGTACCAATACCTCGCGGTTTGGTTGTGAAAAATGTCTCAAATATCTTTTTCTGATTTTCTGGTGGAATACCAGGCCCGTTGTCAGCAATTCGCACTATCACCAAATCATTCGGGCAACGTTCTGTAATAATAGTGATTTTAGGGATAAATTCGGGATTATCAGCCGATTTTTCCTCTACAGCATCAAGGGCATTGCCGATCAGATTCATAAATACTTGATAAAGTAAACCTGTATAGCCTGGAATCGCTGGAATCTCTCCATAGTTGCGAACAAGGTTAATCCCATTTTTCAGGCGATTATTTAGAATCAATAATGTACTATCGAGACAAGGGTGTAGCTCTACTAACTGCGCTTCGCCATCGTCTAAACGAGAGAAATCTTTTAAACTTCGGACAATTTCTCGCGTGCGTTCAGCGCCAACTTTCATTGAATTAAAGAGTTTTGGCAAATCTACTTCGAGAAACTCTAAATCAATTTCTTCTGCTAAAGTTTGCACGGCAGTAGAAGGGTGAGGAACTTCGGCTTTGTATACTTGCAGTAATGCTAATAAATCGTCAGTATAAGTTTTCGCGTGTACGAGATTGCCAGAAATGAAATTTACAGGATTATTAATTTCGTGAGCCACACCAGCTAACATCCGTCCTAAACTAGACATTTTTTCACTTTGAATTAGTCGGACTTGGGCTTCAGCTTGTTGTTCTTCTAAAAGGTGCTTTACCTGTTGAATTAGCTGGTTAAGGGAAGTAGTTAAAGCTCCAACTTCATCTTGGGTAATTACGGGTGCTTGCAAGTCAAAATTGGCTTCTTGACTAACTCTTTGGGCGATATCTGTCACCGCTTTAATCGGATAGGCAATGATTGTACTGGTGTAGAAAGCTAGGATAGCAGCGATCGCTACTGACAGCACCATACTACCAATAATAATCTGAGCTTGGATTAGCGCAGCCTTTTCTTGGGCTACATCAGATTCCTCTTGGCCTTCTCGAACTGTTTTAACAAAGTCGGTTAACTCATGAGCAAATTGATAAAACTTCACGGACTCCTGACTTTTACTGAATTTTGAGATTAATTGCTGTGCTTTTAATGTTCCCTCCGGCTGTGAACTTAATGGCAAAATTTGCTGAATCAGCGCTCTGAGTTGTTCAAAATATCCCGCTATTATGCTGTTATGCTTTGTAAGGAGAGTTTGTAAATCCGTTTGCGAATTGGTTTGACTAAATTCCTGCATCTGAGAAAGCAACGTTTCAGTTTCTGCCAAATCGCTTTTGAAATGAGAAATTCCCTTTTGCAAGACTTGTGGCTGCTGCAAAAAAGGCACTACTTCTTGCTGATGGATCTGTATTTTCAACAAGTTACCTTGTAAACTACTTAACAAGTTTCCTTCTTCATCTATCAATAGATGATGTTGTCTAGCTTGTTGGAAATAGCGATCGCCTATTACCAGCCCTGCTGTTGTCCCTAAAACTGCAACTCCCAAAGCCAAACCGTATCCATAAAAAATTTTTTGCCGAATACTCAGGCGATGAAATCTTTGTTGAACCCAGTTAAAGTATTTTAATTGAGGTGTTGCAGTCATGTATTACTCGCTGTTGAATTTTTTACTAGGCGGTTTTTCATCAAAAACAAGAAATCCAGACGCAAATAAGAACACATTTAATCCAAAATGCGCTCTTAGTTTATCAAAAGGGGCTTTTTTCTATCCTGGTCAAAAATACTGAAACTATGAAGATAAGAAGTATCTGTCTACTGAGATATAACAATCTGAATTTGATCTCAAAAAATCCTGAAACTATTAAGATCGGAAGCATCTGCCTACTAAATACCCACTAATCTTTCCCAGCCATGCCTCTGTCGCGCATAGTAACGCTAATTGTTGGTCTAATCGTCATTTTGGGGCTAGCCCTCTGGCTAATTGATTCCCTATCGCGCCTCTATTGGCAATTGTCCTATTCGCCGTTGCTTGGCAATTTGCTGCTGTTGCTGCTGATTGTCCTGATCGGAGCCTTGGTTGCCGCTTTTGTCTATTATGTATTGGTAATTCAATCTGGGGAAAAGCGATCGCGTCGCAACCCCAAGCGAGTCACTGCGGCGCAAATTCCTGCGGCTAAATCTGACGCTGCTTCTACAACTCTCCAAGCTGTGCGCCAACAGGTAGCGCAAATTCAAGATGAAGTCACACGCCAAGCTTTATTAAGTCGATCGCGCGAGATTGAAGCGAACTTAGCACGGGGTGAAATTCAAGTAGTGGTATTTGGTACGGGGAGTGCTGGCAAAACCTCTCTAGTTAATGCAATTATGGGACGCATGGTGGGTCAAGTGGATGCACCGATGGGTACAACCCAAGTTGGCGAAACCTATTGTTTGCGGTTGAAGGGATTAGAACGCAAGATTTTAATTACAGATACGCCAGGAATTTTAGAAGCAGGGGTGGCGGGAACGGAACGCGAACAAATGGCGCGAGAACTGGCGACGGAAGCAGATTTACTGTTATTTGTGGTGGATAATGACTTACGGCGCTCAGAATATGAGCCGTTGCGGGGGTTAGCAGAAATTGGCAAGCGATCGCTTTTGGTGCTTAACAAAACCGATTTATATACAGATGAAGATAAAGAAGCCATCCTTGCTAGGTTGCGTCAACGGGTACGGGGATTTATTGCTACTAGTGATGTGGTGGCGATCGCAGCTAATCCCCAATCTGCACAACTAGAAACTGGTGAAACTTACCAGCCAGAACCCGATATTGTCCCTTTGTTGCGGCGCACGGCTGCTGTTTTACGCGCCGAAGGTGAAGATTTGGTAGCAGATAACATTCTTTTACAATCTCTGCGATTGGGAGACGAGGCGCGAAAACTCATCGATAGTCAGCGTCGCCGTCAAGCTGACAAAATCGTGGAACGCTTTCAGTGGATTGGTGCTGGTGTAGTTTCAGTCACGCCCATACCAGTTGTGGATTTATTAGCGACAGCCGCAGTCAACGCTCAAATGGTTGTGGAAATTGGCAGAGTCTACGGCTGTGAATTGAATATGGAACGGGGACGAGAGTTAGCCCTTTCTTTAGCAAAAACTATCGCCAGTTTGGGCATTGTTAAAGGCGCGATTCAGTTATTATCTACAGCGTTGCAACTTAATGTTGCTACCTTTCTGATTGGTAGGGCGATTCAAGGCGTGACAGCAGCTTATTTAACGCGAATTGCTGGTAAAAGTTTTATTGAATATTTTCGTCACGATCAAGACTGGGGTGATGGTGGAATGACGGAAGTTGTGCAGAAACAGTTTCAGATTAATCGCAGAGATGAATTTATTAAAGCTTTTATTCAAGAAGCGATCGCGCGAGTTGTGAAGCCGTTACAAGATAAATCTGAAGTAGTTGAGGAAGATACGGAAACTTAGAGGTAGGATATTCTGAGCATAAAAAGGCAATATTTATTTTTACAATATAAAAATTATAAATTTCACCACAAATACTAGCTTTTAACTCACTCAATACAGTTCAGTTAAGCAATTTTATTCCTTCTCTTTTTTCTCTCTGCGTCGCGCCAGTTGCTTCTCCCAAGGGGAGACGCTGCGCGAACAAGTCGGGGAACCCGCCCAACGCACTGGCTTCTCTGCGCCAACTCTTGGAGACGCTGCGCGTTGGCGAAAGCCTCTCGTAGAGATGGCGGTTCGTTAAAAAATTGACTTGGATATAGCGTTTCCTAATCACATGAGGTACATCATAGTCCCCTCATCGCTTGCGGGGAGGGGGTTGGGGG